>JACKAC010000001.1:1197500-1497500 GCA_020635255.1 Ignavibacteriales bacterium | reverse complement strand
GAAGATTCTAAAGATAAATCCCTTGCTCCTGTCGATGTCCGCTCCGATTTTAGGGATGCGATATACTGGTCGCCTTATCAAATGACCGACGCAGATGGGTATGCAACTGTATACATAGATTATCCGGATAACCTCACAACATGGAGAATTACTTCCAGGGTAATAACTGCGGACACGAAAGTCGGGCAGAATACCAAGACCGTTATCACAAGGAAGGATTTGCTGGTTAGAATGGAAACACCGAGATTCCTTCAGCAGGATGATGAAGTAACTATATCTACTATTATTCATAATTATCTATCTTCGGATAAGAGTACCAAAGTGAAATTCACTGCTGAGAATGTCGAATTACTCGACGGCGGTGAAAGGACTATCGAACTAGCTTCAAATACAGACCAGAGGCTCGATTGGAAGATAAAAGTTACTCAGCCGATAGGTGAGGCGGTATTATACGCAGAAGCTCTTACTGACGAGGAATCGGATGCAGTCCAGATTAAGATCCCGCTTCAGCCTAAAGGTTTGAAAGTGACGGAAAGCACGATCGCGGACTTTGAAGATAATTCAAAGATCGAGCTGAAGAATGTATATATACCCGAGAGCGTGGACATAAGGAGCGCAGGAATGAAGTTCAGCCTGTCACCATCACTCGCTGGCACGATATTGAATGCACTGGACGAACTCGCCGGCTATCCATATGGATGCGTCGAGCAGACTATGAGCAGATTCCTGCCTACGGTAGTAGTAGCAAATACCTATAAGGAGCTAAATGCACCTATTAGCGCGGCTACAAAGGATGAACTTCCTAAAATGGTGGATGCCGGTCTTAAGAGACTTTATGGATTCCAGCATTACGATGGAGGCTGGGGTTGGTGGCAAAACGACCAGTCAAATCCATTCATGACAGCTTACGTGATTTACGGGCTTTCACTTGCTAAATCAGCAGGCTATCAGATAAAAGCTAGCGCATTGAGCAATGGTATTATAGCCATGAAGAACAGCCTCAGGGAAGACCTGGATCCGACCACGAGGGCTTATATACTTTACTCTCTTGCAGTAGCCGAGGAAAGGGACAGCAAGTTGTTCGAGGAGCAGATAGACAAGGTATTAGCCGATAGGGAGGTTAATAATTATGCAAGAGCTCTTGTTGCAATGACTCTGCAAATGATTGGTGACAAAGAAAGAGCGCTGACGGTTGTAGGAGATCTGGAAAACAATGTAACAGTATCAGGTGAAGGTGCGGCTTACTGGGAAGGCAAGAGCTTCCATTATAACTGGCAGGACGACAAAGTTCAGACAACTGCTATGGGACTAAAAGCTCTTGTGAATGTAAAAGGTGACTCCGATCTAAAAAATAAGATCATAAGATGGTTAATGAACCAGAGGTTTGGTCTTGCATGGAGAAATACACAGGAGACAGCATTTATAATCTATGCTATGGTCGATTACCTCAAGAACTCAAATGAGCTGACTCCTAATTACAAAGTAAGCGTTTATGTGAATAACGAGCTGTATATGGAAAAGCAGATGACTACCGAGGATATATTTAAGAAAGATGAATTGATCGAAATCCCTAACGATAAACTACGAACCGGAAATAACGAAATAAGAATCGAAAAAGAAGGCGCTGGGAAAGTATATTTCTCTGCAAACACCAGCTTTTATCAGAGTGATTACATAGTAAAGGCACGTGAAAATGGATTTAGGGTCGAGAGGGAATATTACAAACTTGAGAAGTATGAATCATACACAGATAATAAGATCACTTATAGGAAGAAATACTTCGACGGTACTGCGGTATCAGGAGACGTATTCCTGGTTAAGGTACGAGTATATTCCAAAGAGAATGAAAATATGAACTACTTTATGCTTGAAGACCCGATCCCGGCCGGATGCGAAGTTGTAAAGGATGACTGGGCTTACCAGATCGAGGAAGAACCTAATTACACCGGGTATGACTATTACTGGTGGAGATGGTGGTATGCCGATAAGGACATAAGAGACAACAGGGTAACATTCTTCGCGACGTACCTGTACGGTAACTCATATGAATTCTCTTACATCGTAAGGGCGCAGATACCGGGCACGTATACAGTCAATCCGGCTCAGGGAATGCTGATGTATTACACAGATGTGAATGGAAGTTCGCAGGATATGGTGATGAGAATATACGATAAGTAAATAAAATTAAAAATATTTGCAAAAAGGCGGGTAATCCCGCCTTTTTTGCTTAAACCTATTGGTAAAAACGATTGTCAAAGATATAAATGGTTTGCTCTACACAGATATGTTAAAGCTCTAGTTAATTCTCTCTTTTATATCCTTTCTCGTAAAAAATCCCGCTCTTTTGGCGGGATTTGCTTTATTCTTCTTGATCCTCTGATTCATCCGACGGATTACGCAACATAAAATTAAAGGGGACCGATATCCAGCATTTGACCGGGACTCCGTCTAGTTTAGCAGGTGCAAATTTTAAGTAACGAGATACTCTGATGATTTCATCATGAAAGACCTCCGGACCTGTAAGTTCATTAGATACATACTCTACATTTCCATAAGCATCAACAAGTACTTTCACAACAACCCTTCCTTCGATCTGTTTTATTCTGGCAGAATCAGGGTAATGGATCATACTTCTAACTGTTCCCAGATTTAAGGGTGTTGGTGCTTCCTCTTTTTTATGTTGATCATCCTGCGCATGCAGATACCCAGCTGCCAATAATAATATTATTATGGAGGTATACTTTATCATTTGTAGTGATGTAAAATAAATATATCGGATTCATTTTATTTCCACAATACTTAACAAAAAATCCCGCTCTTTTGGAGCGGGATTTGCTTATTTGAACTTACAAATAAACCTTATTTACTTTTCATTGGCTCTTTCTTGGGAAGCTTGAAATTGAACGGAACTTCCACCCAGCTTTTGACCGGAACGTCGTTTTCGGTTGCGGGTTCAAATTCAAGACTCCATACTACTTTCTCTACTTCGTCAAAAAATACCGACGGACCTTTGAAATCGTTTCTGGATACTTCTTCTACTACACCATTTTCATTTACCAGAAGTTTAGCAGTTACTCTGCCTTCGATCGACTGGTTCTTAGCATCGTCAGGATATGATATTTTAGTTATAATGCTGTTTAGATTTGTGACCTTCGGAAGTTTGTCACCGGTAACGTTTGCGTGTGCAAATGGAGCTGTTGCTAACAATACGATACATACAAAAAATAATTTCTTCATTAATTTTTTCCTTTGTTACATCCTTTCCGGCGCTGATATGCCGATTATTTTGAAACCATTTTTTAGGACCTGCTTTACTGCAAGTATCAGTTGCAGGCGCACCAAAGATAACTCTTTTTCCTCTAAATTTAAAACCCTATCGTTGTGGTAGAACGAATGAAAGTTACCCGCGACTTCATTTAGATAAGAAATTATCTTGTGCGGTTCAAAAGTCTCAGCTGAATTCGAAACTACTTCCGGAAACTGTGATAAAGTCTTAAGTAACCTTATCTCATCCTCTGTGGTAATTAAATTAAGTTCTATATCCTTAGGTTTAATCTCATTATATACAGGTAAGTTATCATCTGCATTTCGCAAAATACCGCATGCACGCGCATGAGCATATTGTAAATAATACACTGGGTTTTTATCGGATTGCTCCTTTGCCAGCTCTATATCGAAATCCAGGTGCGTATTCGCTCCGCGCATTACAAAGAAGAATTGTGTCGCATCCACACCTACGTCCTCTAGAAGATCATTCAGCTCATATGATTCACCGCTCCTTTTGCTCATTTTGACCGATTCCGCGCCTTTTTTAAAGGTTACCATCTGATGAATGATCACCTTGATATTTGACGTATCATAACCTGCTTTCCTGACACCGTATAAGACCTCTTTGTATGTATCGCCGTGATCAGCCCCGAATATGTCGATTATCAGGTCATACCCGCGCTTTATCTTGTCGATATGATATGCCATGTCGGGAAGCCTGTACGTTGGCTCTCCGGAGGATTTTACTATTACTTTATCCTTCTCGAATCCCTCCGCCTCGTCCATTTTTAGCCAGACAGCGCCTTCACTTTCATAGGACTGTCCCTTCTCTTTGAAATCCTTCAGTATATCATCGATCTTTTTGTCTTTATATAGCGATGTCTCATTGTAAAATATATCGTGCTTTATACCGAGTTTGCCGAGTGTATTTTTTATCGAATCGAAATTATATTCTTCGCCAGCTTTCTTAAAGTATTCCATGTCTGTGGAATCTTTTAATGAATCGCCCTTTTCATCATATATTCTTTGTGCAATGTCTTTTATATAACTGCCATGGTATCCATCCTCCGGGAAAGGGAAGTCTTTGTCGAATATCTGTATGTACCTGGCGTGAACGGACTTACCAAGGTTATCCATCTGTGCGCCGGCATCATTATAATAATATTCGCGGGTTACATCATAACCAACCCATTCCAGTAATGTTGCGATCGCGTTTCCGAGGGAAACCTGTCTGCCGTGACCGGCATGAAGCGGTCCCGTGGGATTTGCGCTTACCCATTCGAGGTCGGCTCGCTTTCCATTGTATTTTTCTGATCGTCCGTAATTATCTGCCTCGTTTAATATTCTCGGGAGGACCTCCCTATAAATGTTATTGCTGAGATAAAAATTTATAAATCCTGCTCCTGCTATCTCGACTTTTTCGATGCGGTTATCATATCCAAGGTTCTCAATTATATCTTCCGCGATTTTTCTGGGTGAACTTTTAAGTTCTTTAGCAAGAGTAAGAGGGAGATTTGTAGTGAAGTCGCCGAACTTTTCATCTTTAGGCGTTGTAATATCGATTTCCTTATTGTCGACTCCCAGCTTTTTAATGGCGGTGGTCAATATTTCTTCAATATACTCTTTCAATTACAGCCACCCTTCTTTTGTATACCACTCGGCAGTTTCCCTGAAACCTTCTTCAAGAGTTACGATCGGATTATATCCGAGTTCTCTCTTTGCTTTTTCACTCGAACATACCCAGCCCTCCGCGGTAATATCTTTCACTTTTTCCACGTTAAGCGTGACGGCCTTGTTAGCGATCTTCCCAAAAAACTCCGCCATGTATCCCACTCCGAATACAAAGAAGTGAGGTATACGTATTTTCAAAGACTTCTTATTTAAAATGTTTGATGTAATGACACCGACTTCGTCCCAGTTATATGCTTTATCCGATCCGATGAAATATATTTGTCCGTTTGATGCATCTTTCTCTGCTGCAAGGACGATACCGTCCACGAGCTCTTTCACATATGATAAAGTTAAATACTTATCACCGAAACCTATGAGACTGTTTAAACCTTTTTTAAAAGTCTGAAAGTAAATTAATATCTCGGTATCCCGCGGACCGTAAACTGCCGGCGGTCGGATTATCGTAACATTCATTTCATCTTTGTGTTTCATTACTTCTTTTTCGGCTTCGAGTTTTGTCTCCGCGTATGATGTCATAGGTTTAGGCTCATAAGTCTCGTCGATTGCAACTCCTTTTGGTGTAGGTCCGCATACAGCAAGCGAGGAAATGTGTACAAATTTTTTGATGTTTGGATTTACCTTTTTTGTAATTTCAACTAGGTTTTTCGTAGCTAAATGATTGCCTTTTATATAGCCTTCCTTGTTCTTTGCTTTTACAACTCCGGCACAATGGAACACATAATCCATGTCTTTGATTACATCCTCCAATGCCTCATTGGAGAATAGGTCACCATCGACGAACTTAACCGGCTTATCCTTTAACCATCTAATATTTGATGTTTTACGCTTTAGACAATACGGCTCGATACCCATTTCTATAAGCTTATCCACCAGGTGGCTTCCAACAAACCCGGTAGCCCCTGTCACAAATGCCTTCATAGATTCGACCTTATCTTTTGATTATTTTAAGGATAGAAGTTAAATATTATAATTACTATTTTCTATTTTAAAATTTTTCATAACATTAGGATAACAATTATTTAACACTACTATATGGATCTATTTGAGAAAGCGTATAATTTTAAGCGAGCCGATGAGGTAAAAGCTGCGGGATTTTATCCGTATTTCAGAGCCATCGAGGCTAATGAAGGACCCGTAGTTAAGATAGAAGGAAGAGAAGTTATAATGGCAGGATCCAATAATTATCTCGGACTGACCACACATCCAAAAGTTAAGCAAGCCGCGATCGATGCCGTAAATCAATACGGAACCGGCTGTTCGGGATCGAGATATCTTACCGGAACACTCGATTTACATATAAAACTTGAAGAGAAGCTCGCTGATTACATCGGTAAAGAGAGCGTGCTTCTTTTTTCTACCGGTTATCAAACAGCGCAGGGTATTATTCCGACCTTAGTACAGAAAGATGAGTATATGATCTCTGATAAAGATAACCATGCATGTATTCTTGCTGCAAATATGATGGCTCGCGGTGCCTTTGCGAAGTTCATGCGTTACAAACATAACGACATGGCGGACCTCGAAAGAGTTTTATCGGCTCTTCCTGATGATGCGCCAAAGCTCATTGCTTCAGATGGTGTATTTTCCACGACAGGAGAGATAGTTGACCTTCCTAAATTAGTTGAATTAGCAAAAAAGCATAACGCAAGGATTTTAATAGATGATGCCCACGCTACAGGTGTTATAGGTAAAGGCGGTAGAGGCACGGCTTCGGAATTTGACCTTGTTGATGAAGTCGATATGACGATGGGTACTTTCTCGAAGACTTTTGCATCACTCGGAGGTTTTGTTGCTGCTGAAGCGCCGGTCATTAATTACATAAAACACCATTCGCCTGCGTTGATATTCTCTGCATCTCCTACTCCTTCTTCTGTTGCGGCAGCCGATGCAGCGCTCGACATTTTAAGAGCTGAACCGGAGAGGATCGATAATTTGATCAGGAACGCAAACAAAATGCGTCAGGGATATAAAGACATGGGCTTTAAGATCATCGAAGCAAAAACAGCTGTTGTTCCTGTTATTCTGGGAGATGATATGCTGGTATTCCAGTTCTGGAGAAAGCTATTCGATGCAGGTGTATTCGTAAATGCGTTTATTTCCCCCGGTGTACCACAACACCTTGCTATGCTCAGAACATCTTATATGGCGACACACGAGGATGAACATTTGGACAGGATATTGGAGATATTTGGTGACATTGGTAAGGAGCTAGGTGTTATTTCATAAGACTACTTTTCTTTTAGGCTATATTAATATATTAAAGCTCCTTATATTTCGGGAGCTTTTTTATTCCAAAACTCAATCCGATCAAAATGAAATTCCGTTTAATAATATTGCTGTTCGTAGCTTTTGCGCTTTACTCGTGTGGTAATAATGAACCCATTCATGACCAGAATAATGACCAGGATCAGACCGAAGATGTGGATGACGAAGACGGTGATACAACAGCTCTTTCCGACGCAGAGCTGTTCAGTATGGTTCTTGTGAATGACGTATTGCAAGGAAACGAGGAAAGTGATCTGCAGTCTTACCTTGAAGAGGAAATATATCCAACGATGGAAAAGGCTTCAAAGGTAACACTCGATAGGCTATCGTCATCGGTTTATATTCTTACTTATGAATTGAACGGAAGCAAAAGCTCACTCTTGATACAAAAGTTCTACGATCCCGTTAACCAGCAAATAGTTTTTGAAAAAACAGAAACAGGTTACGGATTGAAATCGCAGTATGTTAGATAGCCGTTTTATTATTGAGTTTGCAAATAAGATTTTTTTAGATTAGTTTTGTAATACGTTGTTCTTAACAAATCAATGCTTGCGGTTCCTAAACTCTGAGATGAGTAGAGGATGAAAAGGGAATCCGGTGAAATTCCGGAGCTGTCCCCGCAACTGTAAAAGAGAAGATCGGTCGGTGAGCTTAGCTCACTATCCACTGCCGGATTTTGACGGTGGGAAGGAGACCGGAAATTGCTCTTGAGTCAGGAGACCTGCCGAAAAGCATCTATTTTCATATTCTTCGTGGGTAAAGTTATATGGCTATAAGAGAAACTCCTTGTTTCATTTATATCTTCACATACACACGTGAGATGAATGAGATAAGGAGTTTTTTATTTACATGACTGAAGCTTGAAGAAAATTATATACATATTATTATTGATCTTACTGCCTGCACCGGTGGTCATATCACAAGATTCTGTGAAATACACGACCGATGAAATTAAGGTTACCAGCAATATAATAGAGACGAGCGTTTTCCACTCCCCTGCAAAGATAGAGGTTTTGAGGAGAGATTTTATTTTGTCAAAGAATGGGGACAGACTTTCCGACATTCTCCAATCGGCAGGGGGTGTATTTATTAAATCTTACGGCAATGGATCATCGCTTCAGACTATCTCAATGAACGGGATGGAAACGGAACAGACCTTGCTTTTGCTAAATGGCAGTAAGCTCAACTCATATCAGAATGCTCAGATAGATCTCTCGCTTATTTCAAAAGATAATATTGAGCGAATCGAAGTTGTGAGCAGCGGGTACAGCTCTCTCTATGGGTCGGACGCGATTGGTGGCGTAGTTAATATCATTACTACAGAAAACAAAAAAGACTTCGGATTTAAACTCAATACACAGGCTGGTTCATATGGATATAGAAAAGTATATCTTGATGTGAATAACAGGATAAAGAATTTTTCTATTAATGCTGGCTATTCTAACGAAGCGTCCGATGATGATTTTGATTACTATTATAATACCGGACAGGAGAACATTCTAAAAACCCGTGTCAATAATACTTATACCTTCCAGAATGTATTCTCTGATATGGGTCTGAAATTAAGTAATGAGCAAAGCCTTTCTTATTATACTAATTTTGTTTCGGATAGGCGGGATATTCCCGGACTTGAATCTGGTACCGCCCCGGCAAACACAAAAGAAAAAGAAAGGAATTGGAATAATATTATTGTTTATAAAAACTCCATAAATAGAAACTTTACTCTACGCAGTGAAGGGAATTTCCAGAATAACCTCTCCAATTACTATGATGAGCAATACATAGATAGCTATTATAAAAATATTGTCCTATCCAATAGGTCCCAGTTAGATTACAGTTCCGGGATTTTTAAAATTGCCGGCGGATACGATCTCACCTATGCAACCATAAATAGTAATGAACTTGAATCAGACGTTAACAGGTATCAAACGGGGTTATTCACTGCTGTCGAAGTAAGTCTCTTTGATGATTTGAAAATATTTCCTTCATTTAGGGTGGATAATGTTTCCGATATAAACCAAACGAATGCCGCCGGGAAGCTGGGTATCAATTACAAACCCTTTGCCGCTGTAGATCTATACATGAGAGCGAATATTGGGAATAATTACGCCGCACCCACGTTTAATCAGCTCTATTGGAAGCAGGGAGGTAATCCCGATCTTCGCACACAAAGGTCATTTAATATAGATGGTGGACTTATATATAGATTCAACTTTATAACGGATAATGTTGTGGATGTTAATTATACCGGAATAGATTTTACCGATAAGATAATTTGGCAGCCGGGTGCTAATGGCATCTGGTCACCTAATAATGTTGGCAAGACGCGTTCCGATGTATTTGCATTTGGCTTCACCGCATCAAGTGAACTAGCTCGTAATATCAATATTGATCTCGGAATAAATTACACTTACGCAAATTCCGTTAATAAGACCAACGAGTATTATGATAAGCAGATCATTTACATCCCAAAAGAAATGTCAAAGGCTAACCTAGGTTTAGCATATAAGTCTATCGGTTTAAATCTCTATTATAATTTTATCGGCAAACGGTATTTGGATTTTGAAAATACAAGATTCCTTCCTGCGGTTGATCTGCTTGATGGGAATGTTTACTACAATTATTCATTATGGAAAATAAAAGCACAGGCAAAGGTGGAAATAAATAATATTTTTGATACTGATTACCAGATCATGCCGGGCTATCCTATGCCGTTGCGTAATTTTAAAATTGGATTATCAATTAGTTATTAAAGGAATATTCTTATGAATGAAAAAGAAATAATCGAAGGTGGAAGTAAGCTTCACGAAAAAATGATGAAGACCCTCGAGGGGTATAAAGAGCTTTCAGATGAGGAAAAGAACTGCATTCATGTTTACTATGGATATGGTAAAGGTAAGACCACTGCATCGATTGGTCTGTCGATTCGCGCCCTGGGTGCGGAAAAGAAAGTAGCCATTGTCCAATTCGATAAGGGTTATGATGGAAAGAATGAACATTACAGCGAACGGAAAGTTCTTCGCAAGCTTAAAGAGATTGGTTACCCAATGATAATCTATCCTACGGGCTGTGAAAGGATGAATGAGGATGGAACGTTCCGTTTTAAAAGCAATGATGATGACCTTGCCGAAGCTCAGCGCGGTCTCAGCATTGCAAAGGACCTCATCGAAAATGGCAATCAGGACTTACTTGTCTTAGATGAGATTATTGCCGCCGTTGCATATAACCTGCTTAAAAAGGAAGAAGTTGAGGAGGTTATTGCTCTATATAGAAAAAACCAACGTTTTGAAATGGTAATGACAGGGCATAAGCTGTGGGATGGACTCGAAGAAAAAGTTGACCTTATCACCGAGATGCGTAAAGTAAAACACTATTTCGATGCGGGTATTCCTGCACGCGAAGGAATCGAATTTTAAATAACCTTCTAAATATATCTTTAAATGAGAAAATCTTTAAAACTTTCCCTGATATTGTTCGTTCTAAGTATTTTGTATTTGCAAGGATGTTCCCGGGATGAACTAACAGGACCCGGAACAGTGATAATAACCGCCAGAGGTGTATATGTTCTCTCGGAAGGGAATGGTACTTCATCATCTGTAGCGTTATCATATTATAATATTACGGATTCTTCATTCACGCAAAATATACTTTCCCAAAATGTCGGCTCGTATCCGGACGGACTCATTGCAAGTGGCAATGATTTGTATATGACTGCGCAGGGTAATTTCGGCTCGGCAGGTAAAATATATAAGCTCGACCAGACTGGGAATGTACAGGCTTCAAACGATGTCGGCACAAATCCGTATTCATTGACGGAGGCAAGTGGCAAATTATATGTAACTAACGGACCTGCAAGCAACGTTTCTGTAGTCGATAAAAGTACTTTGAATACAACGAACACGATCCCTGTTGGCTCATACCCGCAAGAGATCATTACTTACGGAACCAAAGTTTATGTTTGCAACACAAGCGCTTTTGGTGGTTCCGATGATTCGACTGTCTCTGTAATTGATTCGCAAAACGATGTGGTTGTAGCTGTTATTAATGTACAAAAAGATCCTTCCGCACTTGCTTTATCAAATGATGGCAAACTTCTAATCGGTTGTCCAGGCACAAACAAATATATATACAAGGTTGATCCAAACAGTTACGCTAAATTAGATTCGTTCCTCATTCCTGACGGATGCTATCGTGATATTTCCGTAGATAAGACTTCCGACAATATTTATTTCATCGCAGGAAGTTTCCCTTCATTTAGAGTATTAAGATTAAACCTTTCAACGAGGGCGCTAACAGAAATTATGTCCGTGGGAAACAATTACTATGGATTGGTATTCGATAGCGTTACAGGTGATTTGTTTGTTTCCATAGTGCCTGACTTTACCAATAACGGAAAGCTGAGGGTACTCTCCGGAGGAATTGCCACGGATTACACGACCGGCGTAGCTCCCAGAAGGCTCCTGATAAAGTAAATTACTCTTTATTATTATATTAACTATCCCTATTTTTAATTATGATCGACGTTGAAAATAGGGATGGTCATATTAAAGCGATGAAATGCGACCCGCCGCACGACTGCATTCTTGAAGGAAATATCCCTTCAGACTCAGAAATAAAAATTTATATAAAAAGAAGGGTACTTACGGAAATTGATGACTACATGTCGGGCGACATAAATAAGGAGCTCGGCGGTGTGCTGATTGGGGATTTGTGTGAAAATTCGACCGGTGAGCGGTTTATATATATCCGGGACTATGTACACGCAAAACATACTACCGCATCTGTATCACGGCTGACATTCACTCACGATACATGGGAACATTTCGATAGGGAAATAGAGAAAAAATTTCCTGATCAAATGGTTCTCGGATGGTATCATTCTCACCCGGGTCACACGGTTTTTCTTTCCGGGCATGATATGTTCATACAGGAGAACTTTTTCAATATGGACTTTATGGTAGCTTACGTTTACGATCCGACCATAAATGAGAGAGGGTTTTTCTATTGGAATGATAAGAAAACAGAAAAGTCGAGCGGTTATTATGTAGCTATCGAGGAAGGCGATAAAGTATTCTCTGCTGCTGGGGGATCTGTACTGGATGATAAGCCCCAAAAGGAGGAATATGTACAATATCCTGACCCTGAAACGGATGACAAGCCCCAAAGCGGAAGCGGTTTAAAAAATATTCTCATCATTATTTTACTGATTGGGAACATCCTCCTTTCGCTGTTTTTGTTTTACCAGTATACAGAGATTGAGAAGAGAACTCGTTCTTCTGAACAGCTTTTGCAGGATATGTCCGAACTAAAAGAGAACTACAGGAATTTAAATCAAAAACTCGAGAATTTTATTATTGAATCCGAAATGAAACAGAATAAGGTTGATTCACTTATGAATGATTCATTGAAAAGTGATTCTATGATTACTAAATAAATATTTATGAGCCCAAGACAAAGAAGACTGCACGCTGACTTTGAAAAATTAAAAGCGGAATTTTTAAAACACCCAAATATAACGCTCGAATATGAAGCTGTGGATGGAAATGTACCGGAGAGATATTTCGTAGCATATAAAGACGTGCGTGGAATAAAACTTTCTTCCGGTTCGACGAAAGATGAGAAAGTACCGGAGTATGTCAATGAGCATAAGATCGAAATTTATCTTCACATCGACTATCCAAGATTAAAACCTCAGTGTTATATCTTGACTGAGATATTTCATCCTAATTTTCGCATTGCCTCACCTCATGATATATGCATCGGTGATTACTGGGCTTCGGGCGAGACGCTGGTGGATATTATCTACCAGATTGGGGAGATGATACAATACAAGAACTATGGTATCTCCAGTCCGCTCAACGGCATCGCAGCGAAATGGGCGCGCGAGAATAAACATCTCTTTCCGTCCGATGATAAAGAACTTCGGCTGGGGGAGTTAGACATTGACCTTCACGACGTCGAGATAGAACTAAACGATTCCAAGTGATCACCATCGAGCCATATATGGGCATCAGTCCAAAGATCCATGAATCAGTCTTCCTTTGTGAGGGCGCGCGAATTATTGGGGATGTGGTGATTGAGAAGGATTCCAGTGTATGGTATAATACCGTCATCCGCGGAGACGTAAATTACATCCGTATTGGTGAGAGAACAAATATTCAGGATAACTCTATTTTGCATGTAACGTACAAAAAATACCCGCTGGTGATAGGCTCGGACGTTACAGCCGGGCACGGCGTTGTCGTTCATGGATGTACTGTTAAAGATTCTGTTTTAATAGGGATGGGTGCTATTTTACTTGATAATTGCACAGTAAATTCAAATTCACTTATTGCTGCCGGAACGGTTGTAAGGGAAGGATTTGAAGTTCCGGAGGGAGTCCTCGTGGCAGGTGTACCGGGTAGGATTATAAGGGAGTTATCATCGGAAGAGATAGATAAAATTAAACAGAGCGCGAGGAATTATGTGATGTATGTAGGTAATTATAGAGGTGCAAATGTCAAAGAATAATTGTTTTATATAGGTTTACATATTGACAAATCAAATTAATATCTCTATTTTAGTAGGTATTGTTCTTTAACCACATACAAAGTACAGGTAGTTCTGCATTTGAGGTGTGAATTTTTAATTATTTTTTACCTGTAGCTTTGATTCTCAAATGCGGAGTCATTTTTAAATTTCCAAGTAATGCCGAAAGGAAAAGTAAAGTGGTTTGATGCTAAAAAGGGCTTCGGATTCATTATTAGTGATGATGAAGGTGCCAAAGACATCTTCGTTCATTATACTGCCATAGCTTCGGATAACTCTTTCAAAACTCTGGAAGATGGCGTAGCTGTTGAGTATGAAATAGAAGAAGACGACAAAGGGCAGAAAGCTAAGAATGTCCGTGTTGTCGGATAAATTAGTTAGCATCTAAAAAAACTTATCAACCCTAATTGATTTTCTTCAGTTAGGGTTTTTAAATAAAAGGAAGTTGCTTGATAAATTTCAAGGACAGCACCAAAGAGTTGCTTCGACAGGTCGAAGAACTGTTTGATACGAAGTTTGCTGGAGAGGGCGCATCTTATTCTCTGCAACTTAAAAACCTAAAGGATAACTCCAAGATTCACGTGGAAGTGATCCCTGAATCGGAAGAAGGTGAGGGAGGGTCATACCTTATTTCCGTGTATACGAATAACTGTCACTTACAGCTTCAATCTTGCAGAAAGTTTATTGTGAGCAAGATGCTCGAGGAAGCTATATTTGTATCGGAAACGGAAGATAAGATATCCGGTTTGATAATCTCAAAGCAGGGGGACTGCGCGCTTTATTCGAATGTCGATAAAAAGCTTCTCAGCTCCGACTTTGCAGATCTTAATTCCGAAAAGCTGTTATCGGCAGTTGCTCTTTCTGTTATGGAATCTGCCTAAATTAAAGATTAGGGTATTACTAAAGTTAATCTAATATACGAGATCGAGTTTATTCCCGAAAGGGAACAGAAATCGTTATTAAAGAGTAAAGTAGTAGAGGCTGTTAAAACCCTCCATAAGGAGGAAGGATTAAACTGTTCCATAGTCAGTTTCCTTTTTTGCACGGACGAAAGGATAAGGAAGTTTAACAGGGAGTTTCTCTCACACGATTACGAAACCGATATTCTGACTTTTTACGATACAGATGACCGCGGAAAGATAGAAAGTGACATAATTATCTCCCCGGATACGGTGAAATATAACTCAAAGCGCTTTAAGAAGAGTTTTTCCGAAGAATTGTTTCGCGTCATTCTTCACGGATTACTGCATTTATGCGGTTATGATGATAAAAGTGCTAAAAACAAAAAGATAATGAGACAAAAAGAGGATCAATATTTGGAGAAAATTGGATATTTGAATCTAAATGCTTAATTTTTAACTTACTGGAACTATTTTTTACTTAAAATACATTACAGGTAATAGATAATCACTAAATTCTTATAATGGGCAAATCATTAGTAATAGTAGAGTCACCTTCAAAGGCTAAAACGATAAATAAATACTTAGGTAAGGATTATGTTGTAGAGGCTACGGTAGGGCATATTAAGAACCTTCCCAAAAGCAAGATCAGCGTTGATATTGAAGACGGTTATAAACCCGTTTACGAGACTATAGCAGGTAAGGAAGATGTAATTGACAAACTCAAAGGAATAGCTAAAAAATCCGACCAAATCTTCATAGCGACTGACCCTGATAGGGAAGGCGAGGCTATCGCTGCTGATATCGCCGGTGAGATAAAACCCGTAAATAAGAACATTCAGCGAGTTTTATTCAATGAGATAACTAAAACCGGTGTAAAAGAGGCTATGGATAGCCCCAGGAGCATTGATGAGGACCTGGTGACATCTCAGATGGCAAGAAGGGTCATGGACAGGATCTTGGGCTATAAAGTTAGCCCTTTTTTATGGAAAACGTTTTTCTTCGGTCTTTCAGCAGGAAGAGTGCAATCCGTCGCTTTAAAGCTCATTTGTGACCGTGAGAAAGAGATACGATCATTCAAACCCAAAGAATATTGGACAATTGACGGGCTGTTTACTAAACCATCCGGAAATTCCAAGCCTTTTTCGGCAAGATTATATAAGATTAACGAAGATACACTGAAATTTAATGGTGAAAAACCATGTATCGAAAATATTGATCAGGCTCACAAGATACTTCAGGACCTGCAGAATAACCAATATAAAATAACAGATGTTACGGTTAAAGAGGTAAAGCGAAATCCTCCGATGCCTTTTACAACTAGTGTGCTCCAGCAGGCAGCTTCGACCAATCTCGGCTTTTCTCCGAAAAAGACAATGATGCTGGCGCAAAAGCTTTATGAAGGTATCGAAGTAGTGAAAGGGGAAGGAAACGTAGGTCTTATTACTTATATGAGGACTGATTCTACCAGGCTCAGCCCTGAAGCAGTAGCATCATGCAGAGATTATATAAAGAATAATTTCGGGAAAGAGTTCATCCCCGATAAACCGAATAATACTACAGCCAAAAAGAGCTCTAAGAAGACTCAGGATGCTCACGAAGCTATCCGCCCGACTAATATGGAACGTGAACCTGCAGTCCTTAAATCGCTCACGAAGGACCTTGCCGCGCTGTATAAATTGATATGGAATAGGTTTGTTGCATCACAGATGACACCGGCGGTTTATGACCAAAAGACGATTATTATCAAAGCTCTCAGCCCTCGCGGTAACGTTGATCAGTATTTCTTCCGTGCTTCCGGCAGAACGCTTAAGTTCGAAGGTTTCTTAAAAGTTTATGGTGATACAACCGAGGATCAGAACCCGGATGAAGACAACAGCATCATCCCGGAAAATCTCAGCGTGGATGATATGCTCAAAGCGATAAGCATGAACAAAGAGCAGAAGTTCACTAAACCACCGGCACGGTATACCGAATCCAGTCTTATCAAACAGCTAGACGCGCTGGGTATTGGACGTCCTAGTACGTTCGCGCTCATTGTATCGACTGTTATCGATAGGAAGTACGTCGAACTCGATGAGAGGAAGCTCTTTGCGACGACACTAGGCATGACCGTGAATGAAATTCTCGACAAACATTTCGAGGATGTAATTAACGTAGAGTTCACAGCAAAAATGGAAGACGAACTTGACACGATCGCCAACGGTGAATCCACATACAAAAAAGTTCTCGACGATTTTTATATCCCGTTCAGCAAGGACCTGGATGCCGCCGATAAGGTTGCTAAAGATATAAAAGCAAGCCTTACTGAGAAGACAGACATTACCTGTCCCGAGTGCGGTGAGGAAACAGGTGCGAAGATGGTCAAAAAATGGGGAAGGAACGGACAGTTCATGGCTTGCGAAAGATACCCTACCTGTAAAGCCTCCATGCCACTTGAAGAAGAGCATGCTGAACATAAGGAACTTGCGAAAGGTGTTACATGCGATCTGTGCGGAGCCGATATGGTCGTTAAGGTCGGCAGGTACGGTAAATTCTATGGATGTTCCAACTATCCAAAGTGTAAGGGCATTAAACCTATAACTCTCGGCATCAAATGTCCGAAATGTAATGAAGGTGAGATTCTCGAGCGCAGGGGTGGTAAGGCAAAGAGATTATTCTATGGCTGCACCAGGTATCCCGATTGCGATTTTATCTCCAATTACAAGCCGGTCATACAAAACTGCGAGAGCTGTGAAAGCAATTACCTGGTCAAAAAGACCACGAAGAAGGACGGGGATTTCCTCGAGTGCCCGAATTGTAAGGCTAAGTACGAAATAAAAGAAGAAGTAGAAGAAGTGGCGGAATAATAAACCGGACGCTTTGAAGCAGAGCTTTCAAAAATACATGGATGAGTACCTTGAATACCTTGAGGTAACCAAAAACTACTCTCATCACACACTCATCTCCTATCAAAACGACCTTCTGCAGTTTGCTAAATTCCTCTACATTTCCGAACACAGTATCGAGGAGAAATCGGAGTTTGACCCGAACGACGTAGTCCTGGATTTCGAAAAACTCCCTCTGGGTATGCTTAAATCTTTCATCGCTGAACTCTCCGATCCATCGAGCAAGATATATAATACAAAAAGACGGTCGAACACCAAGTTTTCTAAGAAGTCCATTTCACGTAAGATATCTGTGTTAAAATCCCTATACAAATTTCTTGGCAAAAAAGGTTACGTTTCAAAAAATACAACCTCCGGCTTGATATTCCCAAAGCTGGATAAGAAGCTCCCCGAATTTCTAACTAAAAAGGAAATGGAAACCTTACTCGAGGAAAAAGAGGGGATAGAGTTCACCACACTTGAAAAAGCTATCCTGGAATTATTCTATAGTACCGGTATGAGGCTGTCTGAACTCATCAATCTGAAGTTTACGAACGTTGATCTTAAGAAAAAGACCGTTAAAGTAATGGGTAAGGGTTCGAAAGAAAGGATTATACCGTTCGGGCAGTACGCGCACAAAGCTTTGAATAACTTTCTGCAGGTTAGAGATATTGCGAACGTTAAAAATTCGGATTACTTCTTTATCGACAATAAGGGGAACAAACTTTATGAAATGAAGGTGTACAGGATAATTAAAAAGAAACTTTCACTTGTCACCGAATCTAAAAAGAAATCACCTCACGTTCTTCGTCATTCTTTCGCAACACATCTTCTCGATAGCGGAGCTGACATCCGCGCTGTGAAAGACCTGCTCGGTCATGAGAGTCTTTCCACCACGCAGGTCTATACTCACGTTACTCCTGAGAAATTAAAGAAAGCCTACAAGCAGGCTCACCCGAAAGCCTAATCTATTAGATTTTCATCATAAAACTTCTTCATCTCTTCCTGTATCTGGTCACGTACTTTCCTGAATACACCCAAAACTTCTTCTTCCGAACCCGTCGCCTCTGCCGGATCTTCGAATCCGATGTGTATCCTGTGCTTCACGTCGCCGGTGAATACCGGGCATGTTTCCTTTGCGTGATCACACACGGTAATTACATAATCGAACGGCATATCCAGGTACTTACTTACGTTCTCCGGTTGTTGACTGCTAATATCTATGCCTATCTCATCCATTACTTTGATTGCGCCTCTGCTGACTGCGCCTGCCGGAGCTACTCCCGCAGAATATACTTCCAGCCCGTTATCGAATGACTTAAAAAATCCCTCCGCCATCTGACTTCGGCATGAATTTCCTGTACAGAGTATTAGTATTCGTTTTCCCATTTATATAAAATAAAGTATAGATGTTATCTGTATGTTAAGACATAATTGCTTCCGCCGCTTCCTCACCTGAATTTATTGCGCCCTCCATAAATCCCTGCCAGTCGGCAATATGCTCACCCGCGAAATATACGTTAACAAACTTCTCTTTGATTACCGGCATTGTGCCGTACCACTGGCCTTTGCCATAAAGCGCATATGCTCCCGCTGAGTACGGATCCGTTCCCCAGTAATAATTTACATTCTTCAACGCCTTACTTGAAACATCACCAAATGCAAGCTGAAGATTCTCTACCGCAAGTTTTTCTTTGTGATGCTTGGAATGCTTTGACATCATATCCGCTTTGTCACCCGTATTGTATGAGATCAGCACACCGTGCGGACCTTGCTGATTCTTTGTTGCATGATAATAATAATGTGCGTGTGTATCCGTGATCATGTCGAATGCCTCGTCGTTCCAGAATCTCTCACTGAATAGTGTCGCATTCTTATTGATCCTTGCGTACTGTAATGCGTTTAGTGCCTGAACTTTTTCGTTCGGCATTCCCGGTGTCCACTTTATCTTATTTACGGAGTATGTTGGTATCGTACATACCACAAAGTCTCCCTCGAACGACTTTCCATTCGCGCAGTTAACCGTTACACCGGATGATGTCTGTGAAACCGCCTCTACGGCATAACTCGTTAGTATGTTACCGTCACCGATTCTCTTCGCCAGCTCTTCCGCTAATCGTCCGTTACCGCCGACGATCTTATAATCCATTTCATTATACTCGCTCGACTCCGCGTACTCCGCTAGCGCTGCATATGCCGATACGCTCCTTATCGTTTCACCGAAGTCTGTGCTGTCGAGATATTCCCGTATGTCCAGGTCTCTGTCCTTCATCCCGTTGTTAACCAAAAATCTCCACCAATCCATCTTATCCAGCCTTATCTTGTCCTCTTCCGTGAAATTCGCATAATTCTTCATTATCTCATCGAATTTCTGATTCCACTCCGCAGTATAGTCCCATTGCCCTTTGGGATAATACTGGTTATCATAGATGAGATGTGAGTGGAACCTGTTGTCCTTCAGTTCCAGCCCGAATTCCTTGCACATTTCTATTAATCTTTCATGCGATGCCCCGACCCATTCCGCGCCGAGCTCTATCACAAGATCAGGATTTTCATCGATTTTAAATGAAAATACTCGTCCGCCGATCCTGTTCCGTGCTTCGAGTATTACCACGTCATATCCGTTCTGCATAAGCTTATATCCCGCCGAAAGCCCTGCAAACCCCGCTCCTATTATAACCACCTTTTTCTTTGAAAGGAGATTTATACCCTTCATATTGGACGCAATGACAGTCGCTGCCGCTATTGTAGCTGACTGTTTTAAAAACTCTCTCCGTGTTGACATATTGTTATAATTTTAGTTGGATTCGTTAATTTAGGAAAATGCATAATTAAATACAATTTTTAATTAATTAGTATTGTTTACTTTGATATATGGCTAAAATCGTCTCCCTGGCAAATATCGACCTCCCATATCAAGTATCGCAGAAGGATCTCGAGCAATACGCCGGTAATATGTTCGCTGAAGCATTCCCGGATATCGACCGACTTCTGCCGGTTTTTGAGAATACGAGCATTATTAATCGTAATTTCTGTGTCCCCGTTGATTTTTACGCGCAGGATCGTTCTTTTAAAGAAAAGAATGATCTCTTCATAAAATACGCGCTGGAATATTCCGTCCAAGCTATCGAGAAATGTCTTTCACTGACGAATATTACAAAAGATAACATCACCGATATAGTTTTCGTTTCCACAACCGGCTTATCTACTCCGTCCATTGACGCTCTGATAATTAATAAAATGAAGCTCGATCCTAACATCAACCGCATTCCTATCTGGGGACTGGGATGTGCCGGGGGAGTGTCCGGACTTGCAAAAGCAAATGCGCTTGCGAAAGCGAACCCCGATGCCATTGTGTTATTCGTTGCGGTTGAATTATGTTCGCTCACGTTCATTCGTAACGACCTTTCCAAAAGCAACTTCATCGCGACGAGCCTCTTCTCTGACGGTGTATCGGCTTTACTGGTAGCAGGGGATAATTGCAATGTTGATTCTGCTAACGATATACGAATCGTCTCATCTGAAAGCCGGCTGTACTACGACAGCCTTGACGTAATGGGATGGGATTTCGAAAATGAAGGCTTTAAAGTTCTCTTCTCTCGCGACATACCCACGATCGTAAATGACACCGTAAAGAACGACATACAACATTTTCTGACAAAGAATAACCTTACCCTCGATGACATAAAAAACTTCATCATTCATCCTGGTGGCATGAAGGTGATCGATGCGTACGTTAACTCTCTTCAAATTGACCGCTCTAAGCTGGACAACACATTCACCGTTCTCCAAAACTACGGCAACATGTCCAGCGTAACGGCATTCTACGTGCTGGATAAATTCCTCACCGATGGTTTTGACGACGGCTACGGGCTTATGATGTCACTTGGTCCCGGTTTCTCCTGCGAGATGCTCCTCCTCGATATGAAACACAATTGAATTTAATATGACATTATTCATTATTGTCATATCGTTTGTGATCCTCCAGCGTTTCATCGAACTCGCCATTGCCAAACGCAACGAGAAATGGCTCATCTCCCGTGGCGCTGTCGAGTACGGCAAAGAGCACTACAAATACATCGTAATGCTCCACGTCGGCTTTATCCTCAGCCTGATTGCCGAATATTTTCTCCGTGGAAGGTATATCGAACTAACTGTGATCAATTATATCTTCCTGGGTGTTTTCGTATTCTTGCAAATTATTCGTATCTCGGTTCTTACATCTCTCGGCAGATATTGGTGCACGCGGGTTTACCGCATCCCGGGAGAACCTCTCGTTAGTACCGGTATTTATAAGTACCTTAAACACCCTAATTATATGGTGGTTATAGGCGAAATATTGACCCTTCCTTTGATATTTAATCTGTATTTTACTTGTATAATATTTACTATATTAAATGCAGTAATACTCACGAATAGAGTAAGGGTAGAAAATAAGGCTTTAAGTCAGAATTAATTCTTGAACTTAAAACTTTTACAAAATGAAAACTGCCATTACTCTATTTTTTTTATTCTGCTCGCTAAGTTCATATTCACAACCCCTGTGGATGTGGCAAAATCCCAGACCTATGGCATTGTATAAAAATGATTGTGTAATGCTTGATAATAACACTTTCATTTTTATAGGTAGTTTTGGTACAATAATACGAACATCTAATAGCGGAAATTCATGGTATCAGGTCGAACCTGTTGCCAACAAACATTTATATCATATAAGATTTGTAAATCCTACAACGGGATTTATTTGTTGTGCCGGAGGAATTTTATTGAAGACGACTAATTCGGGTACTAGCTGGTTTTCTGTTCCAACGAACTCAATAAAAGCGTTAACTAGTATGTTTTTTATTAACAGTTCAACAGGGTATATAGGTGGATCTGGTATTATAATTAAAACTACTAATTCTGGGGTTTCATTTTCAACTCTTGTTGATACTCTTAGCGGATATGTAAGTGACATAATGTTTCCGGAAGAGAACATTGGTTATGCCACAATGTCATCAAGTTATAAGATAATAAAGACCACTGATGCTGGTGTTCATTGGACACCTCAATTGACGGGAGGAGTTAATGCTTATCAGTGTTATTTCTCAAATGCAAAAAATGGAATGACACTTTCTCAAAATAATGGATATTTACTTAAAACTTCAAATGGTGGCAATAATTGGCTCTTACATCCAATTGGAACTCTAGGATATCAAAATGATTTGAAATTTGTCAATCAAACTACAGGCTTTATTGCGAGTTCAAGTCCAAATGTTATAATGAAAAGTACAAATACAGGTGAAAACTGGTTTCCTTTTTATACTGGGTTTAGAATCCTTGATTTTAATTGGCTCAATGAACAAAACGGGATTGGAATTACCCCTGAAGGAACAGGTTCTAGTTATTGGTCAATAGTAAGAAGCACAAATGGAGGCGTTAGTTGGTTTGAGAATTACGAGGAAATTGGAAATAATTATAAAATTAATTCTATAGCTTATTCGGATACAAATATTGGAGTTGCAGTTTGCGATACTGCTAGAATTTTGCTCACAACTAATGGAATTTGGAATGAGATTCCGAGTGGAGTACTATTTGGTTTTAGGTTAAATGAAGTTAAATTTATTAATGCAAATACCGGTTTCATAATTGGGAATAATGCAACAATTTTAAAATCCACAGATAAGGGTATTACCTGGGAAAATCGGTTTATGGGTTGGAGCGGAAACTATACATCAATTGATTTTATGAATGAAAAAACTGGATATATCGGAAATGGAAATCGAATTTTTAAGACTACGAATTCTGGTGAAAACTGGGGTAAGATTGATATGCCTATAAGTCAAGCTTGGACAGGAATTTATTTTTTTGATGATAATACAGGAATTGTAGGTGGAGGAGAGTATATCCTCAGAACCACAAACGGTGGAAGTAATTGGACAAATATCATTTTTGAACCTATAAATCCAGTTCTCGATATAATATTTTTCGACTCAATGACTGGTTATGCACTCGGTGGGAGAAATGATAGAAGAACTACAAATGGTGGACTAAACTGGGTTGAAATAGATTCAATAAGCAATACATCTTTAGTCAAAGTAAATGACTCTACCGCAGTAGCAACAGATGGGCACATTCTCAAAAAGACAACCAATTCAGGTCTCAATTGGTTTTTATTCTCCGACAGAGTTAACAATGAGGTTATTAATGATGTTGAATATTTGGATAATGGTCAATATGTAATAGCCGGAAATAAAGGTAATATTTTGCGTACCTTTACACCCGGCACTGTTGGTATTAACAATTCGGTCGAAAATATCCCCGTAAAATATTTTATTTCCCAAAACTATCCCAACCCTTTCAACCCTGTTACGAAAATTAAATACGAAGTGCCTCACCGCTCACCGATAAAAATAATTATTTACGACTTAACAGGCAGAGAAATAAGAACGCTTGTCAATGAATTTAGAGACCCTGGTATGTATGAAGCTGTATTCGACGGGGCTGGATTATCCAGTGGAGCATATTTTTACCGCATCGAATCCCCGGACTTTTCTCAAACCCGAAAAATGATATTGCTAAAATGAAATCTGCCATTACTCTATTTTTTTTATTCTGCTCGCTTAATCTCTTCGCCCAGTCAGCATGGTACGAATTGAATTCGGGAACCACTAAAAATCTTAGGTCCGTCGAGTTCATTAACTCAAATACCGGGATAATTGTCGGCGATAGCGGTATTATTCTGCGTACTACAAATGAAGGACAGAACTGGACGGTAATACCAAGCAATACAACGTATGATCTTCGATCATTAATATTTATTGACGAACAGGTTGGTTATGCTATTGAGGACTTTCCCAAATTGATTAAAACCACTGATGGAGGTTTATCCTGGTCAGAATTATGGACTCCGGCAGATCCAAACAATATAAGTTTTATAAACCGTGATACTGGATTTATTATGTGTGGTGGCTTGTCCAGAACTACTAATGGTGGTGCCAGCTGGACGCCCATAAATACACCCGATACAATCCCTAATTTCCTTCCAATGACAGGCACAGTCTTCTTTAATTATAATACCGGTTATATAGGTTGTCAGCGCGGTTTGTATAAAACTACAAATGCAGGCGTAAATTGGAACTCGGTTTATCCAGCATTTACTTATCCCAGTAATTTTGAAAAATATTATGACTCGGTATGCTATGGGATGCGATATGGATTTTCAAATGATTATGTGTCATTCGATAAAGGAAATTCCTGGACTACTGTTTTGGCTGTAATGGATAATGTTTCTTTTTGTTCAAAGAATATAGTCTATGGTGTTGTTACAACTATAAATTATATTATGAAGTCATCCAATGGAGGTAAAACATGGAATTTAAATTATACCAACATAGATTATATACCCTTTGATATATCGTGTGTCGATAGTTTAATTGTTTACGCAGTATGTGCCTCTGGAAAGATCATAACGACCCGGACTGGTGGAATTAATTCGGTAAACCCCGTTTCCTCCGAAATCCCCGCTAGGTATCTCCTCCACCAAAACTATCCTAACCCCTTCAACCCCTCTACCAAAATAAAATTCGACATCCCCCGGAGTGACAAAGTGAGAATAACTATATATGATATGCTTGGTAGGGAGGTCGAACTGCTTCTGAATGAACAGTTAAATCCCGGCTCATATGAGATCGAGTGGAATGCCTCAGCCTATCCCTCCGGCATTTACATAGTAAAAATGGAATCAAATAGTTATTTTAGTACTCGTAAAATGACGTTATTAAAATAACTTAATGAAAATACAACTCAGAGAGATTTGCCACGGACGAAGCGGCGATAAAGGCGATGCTGCTAATATCGGTCTCATTGCATACAAAAAAGAAGATTACGATCTCATCGAGCGCGAGGTCACCGCGGAAAGAGTAAAGGAATTCTTTAAAGGTATCTGCGAGGGTGAAGTCGAACGCTACGAAATGCCGAACATAAACGCCCTTAACTTTGTTCTCAATAACACTCTCGGAGGCGGCGGTACCGTTTCACTTAAGCTCGACGCGCAGGGAAAGACTCTCGCTTCCGCGTTATTAAAAATAGAGATAGAAAAATAATATGTTCGACCAGGAAAAATATCGTTTAGCAGAAAATAAAGATAAGCTGGAACAGCTGAGGAGGTCTCTTTGAAGTCGACTCCAAAGCTGAAAAAGTAAAAGAACTCGAAAAGAAAACCGAAGTCGAAGGCTTTTGGGACGACAATAAAACCGCGCAGGAAATTCTCCGCGAAGTCTCATCTCTCAAAAAATTCATCGAAGAATACAAAAAAGTAGAGACAATATTCTCCGACACGGAGATCCTTATCGAATTATCCGAAGCCGATAAAGATGAATCTGCTGTCGATGAGATCAATAATGAACTCGACCGCCTCGAAAAGAATGTCGCCGACCTCGAATTCAAGAAGATGCTATCTGATGAAGATGACGACCGCGACGCCATTATAACAATAAACTCAGGCGCAGGCGGTACAGAGTCGCAGGACTGGGCAGAGATGCTTCTCCGCATGTACCTTCGTTACTGCGAGAAGCAGGGCTTTAAGACCGCTCTCGTAGACCGCCTCGACGGAGATGGCGCGGGAATAAAAAGCGCCACTATCGAAGTCTACGGCGATTTCGCGTACGGCTACCTTAAAGCCGAGAACGGTGTACACCGCCTCGTGCGTATCTCGCCATTCGATGCGAATAAAAAACGCCACACGTCTTTCGCTGCTGTTTACGTGAGCCCGATCGTGGACGATAACATCGAGATAGAAATCAATCCAAGCGATCTAAAAATAGACACCTATCGCGCTGGAGGAGCAGGTGGACAGAACGTAAATAAGGTAGAAACCGCCATCCGTATCACTCATGCCCCAACCGGTATCGTCGTACAGTGCCAGAACGAGCGCTCGCAGGGACAGAATAAAGCCAACGCGATGAAGATGCTTAAATCTAAGCTCTACCAGCTCGAGAAAGAAAAGGAAATGTCTAAGATACAGGATATCGAAAAATCAAAGAAAAAGATCGAGTGGGGTAGCCAGATTCGCAGTTACGTCTTCCACCCCTATAACATGGTTAAGGATCACCGCACGGATTTTGAAACAAGTAATACGCAAGCAGTAATGGATGGCGACATCCACGACTTTATTAAAGAATATCTATTAATGCCGACACACTAGTATTGACGAACTTTAAACTTTTCATAGCGAACCGGTATCTGTTTTCGAAGAAGGATTCGAAATTCATCTCCTTCATCACTTATATTTCCATTGCCGGAGTCGCCCTCGGTGTAGCCGCGCTTATTATTGCCGTTTCAATTATGAATGGCTTCGAAAAAGAAATAAAGGATAAGGTAACGGGGCTCGTTTCTCACATACAGATCAGCTCGTTCCTTGCTAATGGTATCGCCGACCACGAATACGGCGTTAAGCAGATAAAGGAAAATATAAAAGGCGTTACGCAGGTTGCCGAATACACGCAAAAGGAAGCCGTGATTCGCGCAAAAGAAAAGATAGAGGGCATTATACTCAAGGGGATCGACCCGAACAACGACATATCCGATATGCAGAATAAGATCGTGGATGGCGAATACAACCTCGCTCCCGTCGATTCCAGTGTCTCGCGTTTGATAATCGGGAATAAGCTTGCCAAAAACCTCAATGTGAAAGTAGGGGATAAGGTAATTGTTTTCGGGCTCCGTGGAATCCCTTCACCGTTGAATCAGCCTAAGATTAAGCAGTTCATCGTCAGCGGTATATATGAAACAACCTTGCGCGATTACGACGATATACTTATCTATTCCGATATACCGACGACGCAGGGACTATTCGACCTTGGCAGTAACGTTTCCGGTATCGAACTCAAACTCGACGACATAGACCGCGCCGATTCGGTTACAAAACAGCTCGGCGAACTTCTCGGTTACCCGTACTACCCGAAGTCACTTTTCACGATTTACCGCGCACTGTTTAGTTTTGTTGAGCTTCAGAAAAAACCTATCCCGATCATTCTCGGCCTTATTGTGCTGGTGGCAACATTTAACATCGTCAGCACACTGCTGATGCTTGTTCTCGAAAAAACACACTCCGTCGGCGTTATTAAATCACTCGGAGCGAGCCGTATGGGGATAATGAAAATATTTATTTATGACGGGCTGCTTATTGGGATAATTGGGACCATACTCGGCATCATTATCGGAGTTGGTGCGTGCATGCTGGAAATGCGCTTTCATTTGATAAGCCTGCCCGATTTTTATTACGTTGAAAAGGTGCCCATACTGCTCGAACCTCATATAATTGTTTTGATCTCGATTGTAACGCTTGTGCTTTGCTTCATTGCAACACTGATACCGGCATTCCTTGCGTCTCGTCTCGATCCTGTTAAATCTCTTCGCTTTGCTTAATTATATATAATGGATAAATCCAGGACACGTATCGAAGCTATGTTCAACGACATAGCAAAAAAATATGATTTCCTTAACCACCTCCTTACATTTAATATGGATAAAAGGTGGCGTAAGCAGATCGCGAAGAAGATTACCAAACTCGGTTTCAAACACAAAAAAATACTCGACGCCGCTTCCGGAACCGGCGACCTTACCATCGAACTCCTTAAGCTTAACCCGGAGTCGATAATGTCTGTTGATTTCTCGGACAAGATGCTCGACATACAGCGTGAAAAAGTATGTGACCCGCGCGTGACTATTATGCACGGCGACGTTACAAAAATGCCTTTCGAAGACGCTTCATTCGATCTTATCACATGTGGTTTCGGTGTTCGTAATTTCCAGTTCCTCGAAAAAGCCCTTGAAGAAATTAAGCGCGTTCTGAAACCGGATGGTCATTTTATCGTGATTGAGAATTTTAATAAACGAGGATTATTTGTTTCTGCTCTGGACAAGATTTACTGCGGATTTCTCCTTCCAACGGTAGGGAACATGATCTCACGGTCCGAGGCATATGAGTATCTTTTTAAGTCGATAAAGGATTTTTACACAGTAGAGGAATTTACGGAATTATGCCAAAAATATGGTTTTTCTCCCATTTATAAGAAAAATAACCTGGTTGGTGTGGTAAATACGGTGTATTTCGGGCTTAAATAATATCCCTAAATCAATTGTTTATTTTACCCTTAATATTTATATTTGTAGCTTGTAAATAATAAATTAACACGTTTTATAGTGAAAATGAGGAAAGACAAGGGTAAGGGCGCAACTTACAAGCTTACCCAGCAGACAGCTAAAAAGCATGTTCAGCAAAAGAAAAGAGACCCTTTCAAAGAGAGAGGTGTCGAGGATTTTATTGATTTCAGAGATACAAGGCTTTTGAACAGGTTCCTTAACGACCAGGGAAAACTATTACCTGCAAGAATTACAGGAGCTACTGCTAAGATGCAGAGACAGCTTACCACCGCTATAAAAAGAGCAAGACATCTCGCTCTCATTCCATTCGTCAGCGAAGGTTCTAAATACTAATAATTCTTAAATAAGATTTTTCGAGGGCTCTCTTTTTAGAGAGCCTTTGCTTTTTTGATGACTATCATGGTGATATCATCGAATTGTTTTGCCTTTCCGACGAACTTGTCTATCGAATCTTTTATTTTAAGTGAGATCTCCCCGGCTTTGTAATTCAGATTATCTTTTACCAGCGAGATTAACCTGTCGTCTCCGTAATCTTCTTTATTGATGTTTTGTGCTTCGGTAACACCGTCAGTGTACATAACAAGGACGTCGTTATCTTCCAGCCTTACCGCTCCGACTTCGTATCCTATTCCGTCTTTCAAAATACCAATCATCAGGCCGCCCTTGTCGAGATGTATCACTTCGTCTCCTCTGAATAGGTACGGATGGTTGTGCCCGGCGTTTATGTATTGGAACTCGTTGCTTTCCGTATCCAGTATTCCCCAGAAGAATGTAATGAATTTCTCCGACGATGTATTATCGTAGATTAGCTCATTAATGTTCTTTGTCACGAATGCTATATCGAAACTTTCCGAGTAAAGCTTTAAATATGAATGCACCGCCGACTGTATATTCGACATTAGTAATGATGCCGGCGTGCCTTTCCCCGATACGTCAGCGATTACAAATGCGAATTTCGTTTCTGTCAGCTTGATCACGTCGTAATAATCACCACCCACCTGGAGTGCTGAGATATTATCGCCTGCTATCTGGTACCCGTCAATTATCGGCAGTGACTCCGGCAGTAACGCCATCTGAATTTCTCTAGCTATCTTGAGCTCATTTTCTATCTGCTGCTTCTCGAGATACTCCTCGAATAGGATCGAATTTTCTATCGATATAACGGATAGATTAAGAATTGATTCGAGGAATTCTATATCTTCCAGCGTAAATCCCGTCTTATTCAGCTTCCTGCCGAGGCAAATTATGTTATCCAGCTTCCCGTCATTAAACGTAGGCACCATCAGCACATAATCCTTTGCCGAAAGATATTTAATAAATTCGTTCTGTGAATTTTCCGTTATTATTGTAGGCGTCTGTATTTCTTCCAGCTCCGATAGATCGTATTTCTCCAGCTCTATATTTCTCTTTTCGTTGAGGAGCTTAAAATTTTCCGATCTGTATTTACTGAGTATAAGGAAGTCCTTAATACCGAAATTTCCCAGTAGCGTGTAACTCAATAGCCGTATGATCTTGTCCCTGTTTACGACAGTGGAGTTGAACTCCTTGCCCAGCTCGAACAGCGATTTTAGCTGGTTTACCTTATTACTGAGCGATATATTAAGGCGGTTTATCTCGTTAAATTTTATCGTATTCTCTATCGATGACGCGGAAAGATTGAGCAGTGTTTCCAGGAATATTACCTCGTTTTTTGTGAGAGGTTCGGCTCCGTCCTTTTGAGAAACTTTCTTACCCAAACAAAGCACACCTAACAACTTCTTGTCGAAATATATCTTAAAGAAGTTCAGCAGACCTTTGCTTTCAAAATAATTTCTGTCCCTTTCCGCGATATCATTCACACAGAATACCGGCTCCTTGGGAAACTCTACTACGACCTGGTTGTTTTCTTCACCTAAGGGGATACCTTTTGATGATTCTATCGTATAAAATTCTGATCCTTCCTCTGTTGCCTGCTTTATCATCACCATACCCTTCGTAATGAGCATCTTACCCATTATACTAAGCAGAATATTCCCGAGAATAAAGCTGAGGTTAAGATTACTATTGATCAACTGGGAAAATTCTATCAGCGAATCTAATTCGAGTTGTTTTTTTGATTCCTGCTGTGTCATATAGGGCGAGTGCGGGTAAGTTTTTTGTGAACTGCTACGGCAGTACTTTCGTAAGTATCAGCGAATTGTAATCCGGTTTTTTGTGAATGTAAACAATGTCGTTCATAAACTTCCTCATAAGCGGTATCCCGAGTCCTCCTACCTGGAATTTCTCGAAATACTTTTCCATGTCCGGTTCGTTTGCGTTATTTGGATCGAAACTGTCTCCGTGATAATTGATGGTGATCTTTATTTGTTTTCCATTAGTATCGATCTTTAGCTCTATGCTCTCTGACTCGTTGAACTTATGCGTATATTTAATAATATTTGTGCATGCCTCGTCCACTGACAAAACGATCTGGTTCGTCAGTGTCGGGTCAAAACCCATCTCCAACGCTTTATCCTCTACAAATTTACGAATCGTTGCCAGATTTTTTGTAGAGCTTGGAATCTTTATTTGATTATTGCCTCCCAATGTATTATCTCCTGGATCGTCTCAATTTACATTTTCATCTTTATTTCCGTTTTTAAATTTGTCGAGCGCGGCTTTTTCGTCTTTATATATCTCAAATAAAACGGGGAATCCGAGCATGTCGAATATATTATATATCTTGTCGCTCATATTGCTTAGTTTTATGTCACCGTTGTTGTCTCTCATGGTTTCTATAAATGCCATAAATACACCCAGCCCTGCGCTGCTGATATAGGTCAGCTTGTCAAAATTGACCACGATCCTATAATCCTTATCCCGTATAAGGTCCTCGAAGCACTTCTCCAGGTCTGTTGATGTATGGGCATCCAAAAATCCTTCCACATGGACTACCGTTATTCCATCGTCGTTTTTAAGTTGGATGTTAAACTCTTCCATTCTTAATTTGTTATTTGAGTTATATATTTAGGCTCAAAATAACAACAATCGGGAATATTTTCTATGCTAAATCTAAATATTTTGTTCACAGAGGGTTTATATTAAACTTATGTAAATCAAATTTCATAGAATATAATTCGTATTAGAGTTATATTTGTTACATTTGATGAAAAAGGTCATAGATTTAATAAATAGGGATAAGAAGCTTATTATTGGGGTTTTATCCGGAACTTCGGTCGATGCGGTGGATATTGCATTAACTGAGGTAATCGGCTCAGAGGCTGATACTAAGGTTTCCGTGGCCAAATTTGACTCCATTCCCATTCCGCAGGATATTAAGCAGTATATTCTCAGAGCCTCGAATAAGGAATCTGGTACTGTGGCGGACGTATGCAAACTTAATGCTCTGATAGGAAATCTCTTCGCGGACAGCATAAATAATTTTCTCTCCGCTAATGGGATAGATAAAAAGGACGTTGATCTGATCGGATCTCATGGACAGACGTTGTACCATATACCTCAGGAGGAGGAACTCCACGGATACAAATTCAAATCCACATTACAGGTAGGTGACCCGTCAGTCATCGCGAATAAGACCGGCATCACAACCGTCGGGGATTTTCGTACTGCGGACATGGCGCTCGGTGGTGAAGGTGCTCCGCTCGTACCGTTTCTTGATTATGTTCTTTTTAAAAGTGATACAAAGAACCGTCTCCTTGTGAATATCGGCGGCATCGCAAACGTAACGTTTCTTCCAAAAAACGGGGAGATAGATTCCGTTACGGCGTTCGACTCCGGTCCCGGTAATATGGTCATCGACCGTTTGATGATGGAATTTTACGATAAACCTTACGACGAAAACGGCGTAACCGCTTCCGACGGAAAGATTCAACAAAAGCTCTTCGACGATGTCTTGAAGTTCGATAATTACTATAACCGTAAACCGCCGAAATCTACCGGCAGGGAATTTTACGGAGAGAGCTTCATCGAATATATCGTTTCCGTCGCGCACGGTATATCCGATGAGGATGTAATTAGAACGATGACGCAGTACACAGCGTACACGATACACTATAACGTGAAAGAGTTCATAAATGGCAAGCCCGACGAAGTGCTCGTTAGCGGCGGCGGCGCAAATAACCCATTCCTGATGGGGTTGATAAAGGATTATTTCTTTGAGGCAGAGGTAAAGCCTCTTGAGTTGAATGGTATAAATCCCGATAATAAGGAAGCCGTTCTCTTTGCGGTTCTGGCTAATGAGGCGATTCACGGCAACTATGCCAATCTCCCTCTCGTGTCAGGCGCTGAGAAAAAAACCGTTTTAGGAAAAATTTGTCTTGTATAAATTATGAGCGATAAAAAAATAGCGATTGTAACAGGCGGTACCGGAGCTCTCGGCAGATGTGTCGTCGATAGGCTCGCTTCCGACGGCGTAAAGGTTTACGTGCCGGCCATCTCGATGGAAGATTTTAATTCCGTCTTCGACCGCTCCCAGAGTTCGGATGAACCTGAGATTAAATCCATTTTCAGCTTCGTTTGCAATGCTACCGATGAATCCTCAGTGGTAGAGTTCGTCGACAGCGTTTCTAAGCTCGAAGAGGGACAGATCGATTACCTGATAAATACAGTCGGTGGAATACATGGCAAGATAACTATCGATGAAATGGACACCAAAACCCTCGACAGTATGTACGATTTCAATTTCAAGTCTACGTTTTATTTTTCTCGTGAAGTGCTGAAGCGTATGAAAGAAAAAAATTATGGACGCATTATCTCGATTGGTGCGATTGCCGCGCTGGAGCCGTCGCCCGGTGTTTTTGCTTATTCTATGTCTAAAGCCGGCGTAATTAACCTTATGAATACTATTGCCGAGGAGAATAAAGGCACTGATATCCGTGCTAATACTGTTATCCCGAGCATTCTGGATACGCCCGCTAATCGTGAGTGGGGAAGTGACGAGGACATTAAAACTTGGGTGAAACCCGAAAAAGTTGCCGATATCATCTGGACGCTCTTGCGGGACAGCTTCAGTGATGTCCGCCAGAGTATGGTAAAAGTTTACGGTAAGTACTGATTATAATCCCCTCCGACGGAGGGGTGGCGCGTAGCGACGGGGTGGGTTGCCAAAGTTTTAAGTTGAGTTATTTTGTATTCAAATGAATATTTTCCTGTTCCCCTCTCCTTTACAAGGAGAGGGATTAGGGGTGAGGTAAAAAATTAATTTAATAAATAAAAATAATCTGAATTAAATTGGAGAAGAATCCTGACCTTAAAGTAGTGGTGACCGGTGGAGCCGGTTTTCTCGGCTTCCATATCTCTCGTAAAATTGACCGGATCACCGACCCGAAAAATACAACGTTTTTTGATATAGCTGAATTTCCTCAGGGTGAATATAACCCTGAGATCAATTGCATCTATGGCGACGTTCGCGATAAAAAGCAGATGGATGAAATGATGAAGGACGTCGACGTTGTTATTCACTGCGCCGCCGCGCTTCCGCTGTGGAAAAAGAAAGATATCTTTGAAACGAACGTCGACGGCACACGAAACGTTCTCGACAGTGCGCTAAAAAGCAAAGTTAATCGCGTCATTCACATTTCCTCGACGGCGGTTTACGGTGTGCCCGACGTGCATCCGCTTTTTGAATACCATAACCGCATTGGCGTTGGTCCTTACGGCGAAAGCAAAGTGCAGGCTGAGGAGGTTTGTGAAGAATACAGAGCGAAGGGCTTGCCCATTTGTATCCTGCGCCCCAAGAGCTTCATCGGTATCGCACGTCTCGGCGTATTCCAGATCCTCTATGATTGGGTTGAGTCCGGTGTTAAGATCCCTATCATCGGTAACGGTAAGAACCGCTACCAGCTTTTCGAAGTCGAAGACCTGGTTGATGCTATCCTTCTTGCTTCAACTCTTCCTCTCGAAAAGATCAACGACACATTCAATGTCGGCGCGAAAGAGTTTAAAACAGTTGAAGAAGACGTCGGCGCGATGTGTGATTACGCAGGAACGGGCTCTCGGGTTATGCGTACCCCTTCATGGATGGTAAAACCTGCGCTGAGATTTTTTGAAGTGCTCGGTGTTTCCCCGTTGTATAAATGGATTTACGGTACAGCCGATACCGACTCATTCGTATCTATAGAAAAAGCGCAGACACAGCTTGGTTGGGATCCGCAGTACTCTAATTCCGAAGCGCTTATTCGTTCCTATCAGTGGTACCTCGATAATAAAGGCACTATTCAGCAGGGAACAGGCGTAACTCACAGGATAGCCTGGAAGCAGGGTATCCTCAGTTTCTTTAAAAAGTTTTTATAAGCATAAATAAGACGAAAAAATGAAACAGAAGTTCATTCTGGATATTAATCCATCCACAGGAGAATTAATCGAAAAGATAAAGTGCTCATCGAAAGGCGAGATAGCATCTGCAGTTAAACTCGCGCGTAAAGCTCTCAAAGTATGGAGCAATACTCCGCTTAAGAAAAGATGCTCTGCTGTAAAAAAGATTGCTGACGACCTCTATAAAAATCGTGAAAAGATTGGTAAACTTGTTACGATGGAAATGGGTAAGGTGTATAAATCTGCCGTCGGTGAAACAATCGGCTCATCTTACGGCATAAAAGAACATATTAAGCTTGCCGAAGAAGCATACCAGACAGAGATTCATAAAGAGGAAGACCTTACTACGGAACTCCACCGTTCACCGATTGGTGTCGTTGGTATCATTACTCCGTGGAATTTCCCGGTTGGTATGCCCGAATCTCTTCTTACTCCCGCTATATTAGCAGGAAATACGGTAGTCTTTAAACCGTCCGAAAATACTCCGCTGACCGGTAAAGCCATTTACGAAATTTATAACAGGCACCTCCCTAAAGGAGTTATCAATCTTCTGCAGGGCGCAGGTGAAGTCGGTAACGAGATAGTTAATTCTGATATCGATATGGTTGGTTTCGTAGGTTCGCAGGCTGTTGGTAAAAAGATCATGGAAGCATCATCTAAACGCCTCAATCGTCTCGTTCTCGAACTCGGCGGAAAAGACCCTATGGTCGTACTTAAAGACGCTGACCTCAAAAAAGCTGCCGGCTATGCTGTTAACGGCTCATTGAGAAATTCCGGGCAGGTTTGCGTTTCAGTTGAACGTATTTATGTTGATGAGAAGATTGCTGATAAATTCGAAAAGCTCATCCTTGAAGGCGTGAAGAAATTCCGCGTCGGTGACGGTTTCGATGAAAATTCCGATATGGGTCCTATGGTGAATAAAACCCAGAAAGATCACGTCGTCAGCCAGATAGAGGAAGCGAAGAAGAAAGGCGCGAAAGTTCTCTACGGCGGTACGAACGGCGAAGATACTAAAGGATATTTCCTCCAGCCGACTGTGCTTACTAACCTGAAGGACAGCCACGACATTATGATCCGCGAAACTTTCGGACCTGTCGTCTGTATCCAGAAGGTTAAGAATGAGGAGGAAGCGCTCCAGAAAGCTAATAATTCTCCTTTCGGTCTCGGTGCTACTATCTGGACTAAGAACAAGAAAAAAGGAAAAGAGCTTGCGCGCAGGATAGAATCCGGTATGATTGGTTTAAATCAGGGTATCGGAGGGGTTTCCGGTACGCCGTGGGTCGGCATCAAGCAGAGCGGCTTCGGCTACCTCGGTTCTATCGACGGCATGCGCCAGTTCACCGTCCCAAAGAAAATTTCCTACAGAGACTAATATTCTTTGTCATTCCCGCGCAGGCGGGAATCTAGACCCGGTAGTTCATGTATTAGTCAACTGATTATTCTATAGATTAAATTTTATACGTCAAAAGCCCATTTTTCAATGGGCTTTTTTTTGTCATTCTGAGCGAAGCGAAGAATCTCACCGTGGCAATTCCCTAAAACTCAAACGGTACACTTACCCTTGTTCTGTCATTCTGAGCGAAGCGAAGAATCTCTCGTTGGTAATTCCTTAAAACTGGAACGTACACTCATCCTTGATTTGTCATTCTGAGCGAAGCGAAGAATCTCACCGTGGCAATTCCCTAAAACTCAAACGGTACACTTACCTTCAGATTAAAACTCCTCCCCGGGTTCATTGCATAATACCTGTACCTGCTCAAATGATCCGCGTACTTAGTATCCGCTAAATTCGTTACCGACAGGTCCACCGATATTATCGACTTAGCCAGCAGGTAATCGAATCCTACTCCCGCCGATAGCAATGTATATGCTTCACTCGGTGACTCCAGCGGATCTACGTCGTTCTGTGCCGAGACGAATTTGCTTGTGAAGCTCACGTACGGATTACTGAAATTCCCTATATTCTTTTCCTGTAATCTCACTTCCGCGATATTCTTCATAGGCGGAGTGAATGGCAGGGGATTATCCGTTACCTCGTTGTTCGTCTTTACAAGATCCCCCTTGAGCGATAACAGCATCCATTGAACCGGCTGTACCTGTACGCTGTATTCCATCCCGGTAAATGAACTCTTATCCTGCTTAATGTCATATATCGGCAGATTGCTCTCCGGGTCGGTCTCCCCGGTAGGCGACGGGTAAATAAAATTATCTATCGTATTCCTGAAAAAAGAGATCTCGCCCGTTACATATTTATTTCTTACCCGGACTCCTATGTCGAAATTCAGCGATTCCTCCGGCTCAGGTGTGAGTGTCGAATCCACCGTCAGCAGTCCTCTGTCGAATCTTCCCGTCCCTTCGTGTACGCCGTCCGCGTACAGATCGAATTCCGACGGCGCTCTCCATCCTCTCCCCACATTCGAAAACACATCCACGAATTCAACCGGCTTTACCACCACCCCAAACGATCCCGTTACTGAATTAAATGTAAGGTCCCTCGGTGAAATAACTTTCGTCGGTGTTCCCAGGGAATCCTCCTCGAATACCGTCTGCTTTATGCTCTGGTCTTTATTGTCATACCGTATCCCGCCCGATATGGTGTAATATTTCTGCTCGTATTTTTCGGAGAGATACAGCCCGTACCCGAACGAATCATAATTCGGTATTAATTTCTCCTCACCCAGCGTCTCATTGTTTGAATTGTTCAACGCGATTCCCACCGTTCCCTGTAACGATTTTGTAAGCGAGTGCTGAAGCCTTATGTCTCCCTGCACGTTTTTCAGATCCAGGTTTAGAGAAGCGTTATTTTCATCCTTATCTTCCGTTGACTCGAATTCCTTCCTGATGTGATTTTCGTATGAACCTATCGTCTCTAATTGTAACTTACCATTTATCGGGAACCGCCCCTTCACCTCGAAATGGTTCGTGTTTATCTTTTGGTTTGGTGTGGCGTCCGCTTCTTCCTCGGGATCCTCGTGTATCTGTATCTCCCGGTTGAAGCTCTCGAATACCCCCGTGATGCTCCCGAAATTCCCGTTATAGCCCGCCGTCAGTGTTCCTTGTAAGTCCTTCGTCGCGCTGTTGAATAGCTCTCCGCCCTCGATAACTCTTTCACCGTCCGGCGTCTGTACCGTCAGCGTTCCGTCCGGGGTAGTAATGTTACCGCTGTTGCTGTAGCCCAGCGACCCCTTTATACCGAAGTTCTTCCATCCGAGCCCCAGCATGAGATTTCCTTCGCCCTCCTGGTTCATCGAAAACCCGTTCAAATCCAAAGTCCCGTATGTGACCGGCTTCTTACCGGAGGAAAATGTCAGCGGTTTCGAGATCACGTTCACCACACCGCCTATCCCGTCTGCCCCGTACACCAGGCTTGCCGGACCCCGCAGTATCTCTATCCTGTCTATGTCGTACGTGCTGACCTCCGGCGCGTGTTCGTCGCCCCATTGCTGTGATTCGTGCTTCACGCCGTCCTTTACCACTATCACGCTCTGGGATGTCAGGCCCCGTATTACCGGCTTCCCTATACCGCTCCCCGTCGAAAGGTTATTCACTCCCGGAACGTTCTGTATCGTCCTTGCGAGGTTCTCTTCGCGTGTGCGTGTTATGGTGCGCGGTCCGAGCGACGTTATCGAATATGTCGAATTGGATATGTCCGTCGGCTGGAAGGAGCTCGTTACATCTATCGTAGGCGTTTCTATCAATGTCCTCTGCATCACGATGTTCAGCGTGTTGTCACCCGCCGTTATGTTCACCGTCTGGCTCATGTTAGTGAACCCGTTATGCTGCATGCTCATGTGATACGTGCCAGCCGGTATATCCCGGAATTCGTACTTACCCTCTTCATCCGACTTCGCCGTCAGCGACAACTCCTGTATCGTCAGCGCTACTCCCGTCAGCGGTTCGTCTGTATCGTCCACTACCGTTCCCTTAAGCGTATTCACCGGCGTCTGCGAATACCCGTCTGTGTATGTTACTGCGCATGTCACGCCGTATATTATGAACGCCGTCAATATTATTAATATTGCGTTTCTCATATAAACTTGTTTTGAGTTATGTAAAATGCCGGCGGATCGCGTCCGCGGGCGGAGTATTTATGTCAGCTTATATTAAGAAACTGCGGGAGGGGAGAGACCCGTGTTCTTGTGGAGGTACGGGTTTATTACTGCGGTAAACTTATGATCGTATGTTTTGTATTGTACTATTGCAACTGCCGAATGGATGGGGAATGTACCGCAAGAGGCATTCTTGAACGCGTGTGAAAATATACACGCGGGGCATTCCGTGTTCGATGAATGCGAAAGCTCCTTGTGCGAGTCCTCTACTTTCGATACACTGTGCGCCGGGTCGAATATGCTTCCGTGATGGTGCAGGAATTCGCTTCCGCCAAAGCTCATCACGATCGCGCACAGCAGGAATACGTTCAATATTTTGCTTCTGCTATACCGCATCGCTCGGAGTTAGGTTAGAAGGCTCGCTTTGGTCCATCAGCTCGTGATGATGATATATGTGCGCTCCCTCATGCGAATGGCTGTCGTGCTCTTTAGTGTGGTCATGCTTACAGCTGAGGCACATTTTCCTGTTCTTGTAGTGCGCTACTGCTATCAGGACCGCACCGATCGGGATTATTACCGCGCCCAGGACGCTCAGGAATGTGATCTCGTCTATCTTTCCCTCGTGCAGATCATGACCGATAGTGAAGTGTCCGATGACGATTATTGACAATCCCAGTATGAAGAGCACCGTAGGGTAGAGTTTGCCGTGATGCTTCAGATAGCCGCTCCTAAGTGTATACAGACCTACAATTAAGCTTACACCGATTAGAGTGATCTCTATAGCCGGGTTTGTGATGAATTCCAGTCCCAGCAGGGGCAGGAACAGCAGTATCACGGGCAATAGCGCGCAATGAATGGCGCATATCGTCGATGCCGAAAACCCCAGCATGTCCAGGCGTGATATCCTCTTATGTTCGATTTGCTCTGATTGCATAATTGCGACTCATTTGCAAAATGGGGAATTTAATTCAATAAGTCAACATAAATGCAAACCATTCGCAAGAGAGATAAGAGCTATAATGCTATAAAAAAGTATTGTATGAAACTATTAATTAAGCTAGATTCACAGAAATCACTTTAGTCAAAATCATAAACATTTAATTCAATAAAATGAGAAAATCATTTCCATTTGTTTTAATTTTTCTGTTTGCATGTATCGATGTATATTCACAATCATTAAATCCTTGCCAGGATTCTTTGTATTTGGTATTAAAAGGAATGGATATTGATAAAATGTCTGAAAGACAATATGATTATTTTATGGAAAAGGAAAAACAATGCTCTGAGTACAAGCTTGGGACATCAATAAATAAAAGTAAAGATAATAAACCTCGGGTCCGTGGATATGTACAGGGTGGTGGAAGCATTCCTTTTGGTGACAATAATGGTCTAAAAGGCGGTTTTAATCTTGGAGGAGGTGTAGAAATTCCTCTCAGTGATATCACATTTAGTTCAACAATAAATATAGATCTTACGGTCAATGCATTCTCAACTGGAAGCAAAGGGTTTGATTTTACGGCTTCATCACTTACTGGTGACTATAAGTTCCTAAAAATAAGGGACGATGGTTTCTTTGGTATTATTGGTTTAGGGTTATATTATTTATCCGCCAGCGCCGGTTATGTGAGTATCTCTGAGACTAATATTGGTATCAAAGCAGGTATTGGATATGATTTTACTAATAGAATGTTCCTAAAAACATGTTTCAATTATAATAATAACAACGACGGTACGTTTAAAACTTTTGGCAATATGTCATTAGGCTATAGATTTTAAAACTCTTGACAAAATTGGGGGAGCGTTTTGCTTATATAACTACTCATTTCGGAACGTTGCTAAGTACATTATTCGGTCTCTATACCTCTCACGACCAAGACATAAAAAAAGTATAGATACGTATCTCCGTAGGAGTCCTTGGGGACTAACCCTTTTCTTCATTGCATCCCCTTCCACCTTGTCATTCCTGCGGAAGTCCACGATCCGACTCTGTCGGGCAGGAACCTAGACCCGTCGCTCGGGATCGTTGCCGTACCGTACATTCCTTGCTACTGATTACAAACGGGTATCCCATACCACGGAAAAACACAAAGTTATAAACTTCGCATACACAATAAACTATTCAACAAAAAGGTATAGATATGTATCTCCGTAGAGTCCTTGGGGACTAACCCTTTCTCCATTGCATCCCCTCCTCCACCCTTTGTCATTCTGAGGAGCCCGATTTATCGGGGCGACGAAGAATCTCAACCATTCCGAGATTCTTCACTTCGTTCAGAATGACAAAAAGAGAGTTTTTTCTCCGTGTCTTGGTGTCTCCGTGGTAAAAGTCCCTCTTGTATTCATAATACTTATTCATTAAAAAGTATATATACGTATCTAACCCTTTCTTCATTTAAAACACTTGACTCACACATTATCTTTGTAGCAGTTATTCGGATAACTAGTTCATTCAATTGAACCGGTATTTACGGCAGGAACGGTAATATCCGCGCTCCGCGGTGTTCTGTTTGTCTAACTTGCATCGCTTTCACTGTTGCTTAAGTAAAGATTGTCAATGTCCTAGGTCGCTAGGCGGGCGGGACCGCTTGATTACTTCTGTTCGAAGGGTCTCTACCGGCAGCATAAGCTGTCCCTCGTGCAGGAATTGTGAGAGGATCAATTCGTGCAAGCCGAGGTGTGCTTTCGGTGAGGGATGTTGTGGAAGGGTGATATGTATATTCCCTTCGGCGGTGAGAGTCTAATAGTGACCCGTGGCTTGGACCTCTACTAAAAAGTCCAACGTAACAGTTCAGCCGTCTGTAATGCGATTCTGATCGCGTGAAAGCGTTCCGTCGCCTTCGGCAGAAGGAGCAGTTGTATCCTTATCCTCTGTGGGATACTTGCCCTAAATACTGTATAACGTATGATACAACGAAATCAGGCTAGCCTGTTTATATTTTTGTCATCCTTCTCTTATTTGTCATTCCCGCGAAGGCGGGAATCCAGAAGAAAAAACTTGATACGAGAAATAAACTAAATCCCTTAACAAAAACCAAAAACGAATAAACAAAAACCAACTACCACAACAAAACAAATATCTCTTGTCATTCCTGCGAAGGCAGGAACCTAGACCCGTCACTTTAGAACGTCGCTAAGCTGTTAATTCCTTACCAATAACTCCACACGACTATCTATAACACACTTGACTAATAAAATTATTACCGCCAATTTTATTTATGTCGAAAAATTACTACGTCTACATACTGGCGAGCGGTAAAAATGGTACGCTTTACACCGGCGTAACAAATAATTTGCTTGTAAGAGTTGATCAGCATAAAACTAAACTCTTAAAAGGATTCACTGAAAAATATGGCGTAACAAAGCTTGTCTATTACGAACATTTTACTGAAGTCAGTCAGGCATTAACACGTGAAAAGAATATTAAAAAATGGAAACGTGATTGGAAGTTAAAGTTGATAGAAGAATTTAATCCCGAATGGAAAGACCTTTATAAGGAATTAACCTCATAACTCTACCCGGATTTTATCCTCTAGGTTCCTGCCTTCGCAGGAATGACAACATAAAAGGGACATTAAATATTTGAAACATTTCTCCCCCAACCGTAGTTAAACCTATTATGAATAGAAACTTTACTATATTGCTTATATTACTGGGGGTTACGCTGGCGGGATGCGATCTCGTCGACCCGACTAACCCCAATAATGTAGATCCTTTCGGCTATAATAAGCGCGTCACATACGACGGCTACACATACACGAATAATTTCGGTAATTCCGTCCATAATAAGTACATCACGTTTACCGGGCTGGGGAACGTGGGTTACATAGACGGGCGCTACGCATCCGCGATAATCGATTCGACGTTCCATTATTCCGAGCAGTACGGTGTAGAGGGGCTTCAGCGCCGTGACACGCTGTATTTTTCCGAGGACATAAACGGCAACATTTATTTTCTTTCTTATGGCTACTACCGCATCGTACCAATGTGGATAGAGCTGTTCGATTTCGCCGATACCAACCGCTACACTTACCAATCCATAGATGAAAATATCAACGGGCAGAGGTGGGACCTGGACATAAGGAGTTACGTGACACAGACAACGGTTTACACGGGGTTCGGGGCGTTCCCGTCATACAGGCTGGAGCAAAGGGTTACATACGATTCACCTTACAGCACAACGGAGACATTTATATGGTACTGGAACAAGAATTTCGGTCTGATGATATATGACGAGCAGAGGAGCGGTCTCATATACCAGGTAGCAAAGGAAAAGAATTTCTAGCCTCATTATTTCATCTTTAAAAAAATATAAGTAATTTTCGTAAATCTAATTTACGAAGCTGAGCTGGTTCGAGGAATATAATCCCGTAAAAGGCGACAACCCGGGTTTGCCGGAAGGTTTTACCATTCGTCTCGCAAAAGAAGGTGACGAGGAGGGAATTGCTGTGCTCCGGCATGAGCGTGAGGGCGGTGAGTACGATGAACTTCTCGCGCAATCAAAGACGCTGGTGAGAGAAGGTCTGGACATCGAGACAACGCATGTATTTATTGCGGAGATACCGGGTCTTATTATCGGGTTTTGCATAATGCGGTATTTTATTCCCGGTGACGACGCGCCGGTAAATACTGCGCCCGGGGGATGGTACCTGCTTGGTATAAATGTTAAAAAGGAGTACAGGAGGAGGGGAGTTGGAACGGAATTAATAAGAGTGAGGCTTAAATTTATACCGGGGACATGTGATACGGCTTATTACTTCACAAACCCGAAGAATTTCACGTCGCAGGCATTTCATTCACGGTTTGGATTCGAGGAGATAAAGGAGGATATAGTTTATCCGAAAAGGAAACCGACTACGATCTATTACAGGATAGACCTGGATGAGTTGAGGAAACGAAATTTCGAGATACAGAACTAAATTTTGAGATACAGTGACAGGATTTTAAAACCAGATTCAACCCACCCCGTTCCCGACAAGTCGGGACAACCCCTCTCTACGGAGGGGATTAACCCCCCGGTCGCTGATGCGACCACCCCCCTTTGTAAAAGGGGGGAAGCATTGATTGAGTAGCAAAGAAAATCTATTTCTTTCTTTCCTTTTTGTCCCGTTTACCCTCTTTCTTAAAGTCTTTTAGCTTCTTCTTTAACTCCTTATCGAAATTCCTGTTAAAGAGGTACGCCTTGGCGATCTGGCTTGGTGTCAGGAATTCCTTAAGCTTATCATATTGTTCTTTTTTAGCATTCGCTATCTTCACGTCGAGGTCGAGGAGCTCGTTTATTTTTGCGTCTATGTCGGAAGCGTCCGGGTTTTGCTCGATGTACTGATACGTGAGACGCTTCTGCTTATTGTATTCGCCGACCTGCTCCATGGTCTCCTTCACTATTCCGAAAACCTTGTCGGCAGTGACCTCGTCGAGATTCATTTTTTCCATGAGCTTCTCTTTTTTGAGCGTGAAGAGCTTCTCGCGGAAGTTCTTTCTGTCGAGCGTATCGCGCGTCTGCGAATGCGACGTTGCTGTAGAGAGCAATACCGCCATTACAGCAAAAATGAGTATGAGATGTCTCATAATTCCCTTATTTATATATAAAATATTTTTATTATAGTTGTGCATTTTCCAGATATTTTAAAAGTTCATCCTGCTCCTGAGTGGAGAGGTCCTGTACGGCTTCTATCTCAGGGTCGTCGTTAGTAACAGGGTACGTAGCCGTTTCCGTGATCAATTCGTCGAGTTCGTCATCCGCGGTATAGGAACTGCCGCCATTGTCGCCGGCATTATACGAGCCGGAAAAAGTCGTTGCGTCGCGGTCTGTACTGCTGTGTTGTATCTCCGGCGTGTTTCCGCTGTCGGTCGAGTCACCGGTATTCGAGAACAGGTTATCGTTGTTCGTGCCGGGCTGATCATCCTGTATAATGGTGTTCTTGTCGTCGGTCATCTGTTCTTTCGACGGGTCATCGGATCCGGTGATCTGCGTATAAATAAAATAGCCGAGTATGATTATCACAACGGGTATGGCGAATTTCAGCGCGTTAATCAGCCACGCGGGCATTACGCTTTCGTGCTTCGATTCGATCGCATCGATGCGCTTGTTTATATTAGGAAGCAGGTTAGTGAAATAGAACGGTGACGGCTCATGCAATGCCGCCTCACCGAGAAATGAAAAAGTGCTTTTCATGCTCTCGTACTCGGAACGGAATTCCGGGTTGGAGTCTATTTCGTTTTTGATCTCCCTTCTCAGTTCGTCATCGGTGATACTGCCATTGATATAATCCGGCAGTTCGTGCATCAGTTTCTCTATATTCTTTTCCATATTATTTAGTATTAATTATTTTCGCTTATTGTTTTTTCTTTTTCTTTACCGTCTAATCTAACGTCATCAAAAATATTCTTACTCTTAAAAAACTCCTGTATCTTTTTTACCGCGTGAAAGTAATTCGCTTTCAATCCTCCGACGGAGGTTTCCATCACTACCGATATCTCTTCATAGCTCAACCCGTCGTAATAACGCAGGTTAAAGACCGCCCGCTGTTTATCAGGAAGACCGCTTATTGCTTCCGCGAGATATTTTTCGTTGAGCTTATCGTCGTAACTTTTACCGGGATGATTGTTATCGGGGATGCGGTACGCTTCCGTATCGATATCGACCCGCCCGGAATTCACGCGCTTGTTCTTATTAATATGATTAATGGAGAAATTCACAGCGATCCTGTAAATGTAGGTAAAGAATTGCGAATCCCCCCGGAAATCGTGCAATGAGCTGTATATTTTAATGAACACATCCTGGGTAATGTCATTTGCGTCGTCATGATCCAGCACCATTTTCCTGATCACCCAGTATATCCTTTTCTGGTATTTCTGCACCAGGAGATTATACGCCATCCTGCTGCCGTTTTTGAACTCCTCTACCAGGACGGAATCATCCGACTGTATATTTATGTTTTTCTCACCCAAGATATATCTAGCTCTGAATGTTAGACAACTTAAACCCCCCAAAGTTTAATATTTATTGAGAACCAATAGGGGAATTACTGTGTTTAATATTAAACACGGGGAAATCAAAAAAATTCGGTTTACTGTGGAATAATTACTGCATATACAGTAACTTTGTATAGTATGCAGAGCGAAATTGCTAAAGAATAGCTATAAAATAGCACAAAAAACATTAATAAAATCAGTGTTAATCCTTCGTGACAGGCTATATATTTTCCTCCCGACACTGCTGATATTCGTGGGTGTCATATACGCGGTTTTTATCGATAAGGGGTCAAATAATGCCCCGGAGGATAATATCGACAATATGCCCAGCGCTGACGAGGAGGTCATTACTGCCCCGGTCGATCCGGAACAGCTAAAGAAGGATCCGCTCAAAAATATGCTGAACGTCCAGACCTACGAGAATATCTATAAAATGGAGAAATCATTCCTGGGCTGGAGCGATATATTCGAGTCATTCGTGTTTAATGTTAATTCCAAAGAAGGAAACCTGAGCAAGCTCGACCAGATGCCGGGTATGGACGAAATGAAGTACCGCAGTCTCGGTAACGTGGACGCGCTTGTCGATGCATACGGAGTTGTGATAGTAAGGGAATGTAATTTTTATAAGCTGGACTGGCGAATAATACTAGCGCTAATAAGGCAGGAATCATATTTTAACCCGGAAGCGAAATCTCACGCGGGAGCGTTCGGGTTTATGCAGATAATGCCGGGAACGGGAGCGGGTCTGCAAAAAGAGCTTGACCTCGAAGATACACAAATGCCCGACAATAATCTTATCGCGGGAATTTATTATTACGCAAAATTGGTGGCGAGTTTCGAATTTACGGGCGAGGATAAATACAAGTTCGCACTCGCTGCATACAACGGCGGATACGGCAGGGTAGTGGACGCGATGACGATCGCATCATATTTCGATCTCGACTATAACAAGTGGGATAATGTTAAGGAAATGTATCCTTACCTAGCATCGAACCAGGATTCAGTTCACGCGCTTGTATGGCCTAACACAAAACGACCTCCCGGCGGAACTCTCAACAACTGGAGAGAGCCGTATAATTATGTCGAGTATGTTATGTACTTTTACGATAATTATAAAAAATTATACGAGAGCAATCTAAAAGAAGAGAAGAAGTCATCCAAAAAGAAGTCTCAAAAGAAGAAATCGAAATAATTTCCTCCCAACATTTCTCCGAAAAAATCATTAAAAATTTATTTGACTAAGCATTAATAGGGTTATTGCATTAGTAAAGTAATTTTAATAAAATGTTAAAATTGCTTTGCAATTGCTTGGAGACACATATCGGCGGGTAAAACAACTCCCTTTTATCAAGGATAACCCACCAGTAGCTAACCTCATACTGGTCCTGGGAATATTTGCATATATTTTAATTTTTGTCGATTTCCATACGGAGATGGCTCGTGACAAGGACGAGATATCATCTGTAATAGGTGTCCTGGAAAATACCAACCAGGTTGTCGATATATGCAGTCTTTCCCTTTTAATAGATCTCAAAGTTGTATCAGTAATATATGATCTCGATGAAAGAATCGAATCATCTGAACCGGAAATAACATATCTCGGACGGTCTCCTCCCGAACACCCATTCTCATAGTACTAAATAATTACTTACTGTTGTAAACGCATAGCGTAAACGGTGTAGTGTATACCGTGTAATGCCTGGTATCAGGGCAAACGGATAAGTGTATCCATGCCCGGGTGCAGAATTGCAGGCATACGCGAGGCGCACAGATGCGCCGGTACATCCGTACCGTACGTCGCTATACCGGTCTATGCGCATTATAAAAATTTAAACACAATAAAATGGGAAAGAATCTTTCTATTTTAGTACTACTCCTGTTTTTAAGCGGCGCAGTGTATGCGCAGGATAATGACTCACCCGACACTACGAAATATAAAACCGAGACGATAGAAGTATATGATGAATACAAAGGGATCAACTTAAAAGAAACTCCGGGTTCGATAGACATAGTAACCGAACATGATTTTGACAGGAATAACGGTATTCACCTGATGAATACTATAAACCTTATTCCGGGGATAAAGATGGAAATGAGGACAGCGACATCGGGAACAAGGATATTAATGAGAGGCTATGGAACGCAAACCAACTTTAACGGTTACGGTTACAAAGCATATCTAAACAATATCCCACTCACCGATGCAGACGGAACGACAACGCTGGACGATATAGATTTTACGACAATAGGTAAGATGGAAATCCTTAAAGGACCGTTCTCCAGTTTGTACGGAATGGGGATCGGGGGTGTGATAAATATGCAAACCGAAAAAGCACCTAATGGAACAACACTCAGGGAGGACTTCACAGGCGGTAGCTATGGTCTATACAGAAGCAATACCATGGTGGAAATGGGAACTCCGAAGACCAATCTCTTCCTGAACTATGGATGGCAGTCATACGAGAGCTTTCGTATTCACAATAAATCTCTCAAGAATTTCATGACGGCAAACGGTTATTTATATTCTGATCCTAACAGGAAGGTATCTATATATTTCAACTATACAAACTCCGATGACCAGTTAGCCGGGCAGGTCGATAGTATACAATTCATAAATGATCCCGATACTGCCGAGGTTGCCTATCTAAAAAATGATGCTCATATCCAGATCGAAAGTGAGAAGATCGGTGTCGCGCATGATTATAATTTTTCTAAAGTATTTTCGAACAGCTCGAGTGTTTTCGTTGGGGGTTTTACACTCGATCAGCCATTTGCAGTTGGTCTCAACAGGTCAAACAAGGTAAAGTTTGGTGGAAGGACAAGCTTTATCTACAAGCCAATGCTCGGAAAGATACCATCGAGGTTTATATTCGGGGCGGAGGTCTTGCGGAATATCAATTATCAAAAGTCATACGGTTACGTGAACCAGCAGATCACCGGAACGAGGTCGGATCTGGAAGTGAAGCCGATGGTTTATTTTGCATTCCTGCAGACGGAATTTAATTTTACTCCGAATACCCAGCTCGTCGCAGGTGCAAGTGTAAACTTCGTCGAGTATGACATAACAGATAACATTCCGCAATCATCGACACACAATAACACAACCGGTTATAAGTCATTCGACCCGGTACTTACTCCGAGGATCGCATTGAACCAGCTATTAAGCAAGGACGTATCGGTTTACGCCAGCTTTAGCCAGGGGTACGCGCCGCCGTCGACGAACCAGGTTGTAATTCCTGAGATCGGACAGGTAAATACGGACCTGGTACCGGAAAAAGGAACAAGTTATGAAATAGGTTCAAAGGGAAGTTTCATGAACCAGCAATTTAATTATTCGATAGCTCTGTATTACATGCAGGTAACGAATAAGCTCGTACCGGAAACATTTTCCGCGACCAGCACAACACCAATGTACACGACCACCGTCAATGCCGGCGAAGTAAAGTACCAGGGTGTGGAAGCGTCTATCTTTTATGATTGGTTCGGGAAACCGAGGTCATTCTTTTCACACATCAGACCTTACCTTACCTATACATACAATGACGCAGAAAATGTCGATTTCAAGAATAATAATAACAACGACTCAACGACAATCGACTATTCCGGGCTGAAAGTATCCGGTGTACCTCCGCATTTATTAAATGCAGGCCTCGACGTGGAAACACATTTCGGCGGATATTTTTATACTTCATACTCATACACAGCGGAATATCCGATCGTGCTCGATAACTCTCATATTGCTGAGGCATACGGACTGCTGAATATGAAACTTGGATATAAGAAACAGCTCGATAAGAACTGGATACTGAACATCTTTGCAGGTTCAGATAACATGACAAGTGAAAAATACCCGGCAATGGTATTTATTAACCTGTCAGCTCCTCCGGGACAATTACCAAAGTTCTTTAACCCCGGACCAAAGATAACATTCTATGGCGGAGCATCATTGAATTATAATTTCTAAAATAAGATACGAGGGGCGGAGAGATCTGCCCCTCAATTAAAAATATGAAAAAGTACATAGTATTAATTTTGATATCCGCAGCTCTTTATTCGTGCGGAAGATTTGGTAATAAGGATACATCCGAGAACAAAGGAGATTCGACGAGGATAGTGTGCATTTCCAAACAACTCACGGAATATATTTTTGCGCTTGGCGGGGGAGATAAGATAGTAGGCGTGGATATTTCCTCTGTATATCCCCGCGAAGTTAAGAACCTTCCGACTGTTGGTTATCACAGGGCGCTGGGTCTTGAGGGAATAGTTTCACTAAACCCGACCGCGGTATATGATAACGGCGGTATTGGTCCGGATGCAATAAAGGAACAGCTTAAGACTGTAGGAATACCGCTTATCGAATACCAGCGTACACCGACCATAGAAGATGCAAAACAGCTTTTGTTGACACTGGGAAAGGAATTTGGGAACGAGGAAAAAGCAAAGGAGCTGAACGCGAAACTGGACGCCGATCTGAAAAGGGTGGAAGAGCAGAGAAAACAGTATACCGATACGCCAAAGGTAATGATAATACATTTTGGGCAGGCAATGAACCAGTATTTTGTAATAGGCACGAGAGGAAATGCCAATTCGATGATACAGATGGCAGGCGGTGTTAACGCGGCAGACACGACGGGATTTAAAATGCTGAGCCCGGAAGTAATTGTTAAGAACCAGCCGGATGTGATACTGGCGACGGAGTTCGGATTCGACAGGACGGGCGGTCTCGAAAATTTCGTGAAGCTTCCCGGCGTTGCACTTACTCCCGCAGCAAAAAACGGAAGGATATTCAGGATAGAGGAGCACGACCTGATATATTTCGGACCGAGAACGGGAGAGAATATTTTGAAGATAATGGAATTAATTCATCAAAAAGGTAATGAAAATACTACGTCAGGCAAATAATTCGGTTATATATACGGGACTGGCAGTATTGATGATCTTGCTGATATTATTATCGGCAATGGTGGGGGCAGTGTACATACCCGCCGAAAAAGTAATAGAGTTTACAAAGAATTTTATCACCGGCAATGTTGGGTCCAGTGATAATACTATCTACGAAAACCTGTTCCTGTTTGTGAGAATGCCGAGGGTATTTATGTGTATAATAGTTGGAGCTGTGTTATCGGTTGCTGGTACAGTAATGCAGTCAATATTCCGCAATCCTATCGTGGAGCCAGGCATAATCGGCACGTCAGCCGGAGCTGCACTTGGGGCAGCTTTCATCTTTGTCTTTGGACAAATGGTATTCTTCTCCAAGATGGACTTCCTGGGCAGTTTTCTCCTCCCGGCTACTGCATTTGCCGGCGGAATGATCGCAACTATGTTGGTTTACAGATTTTCGAATACATTTGGTAAGGTTAATGTGACATCGATGATACTTGCCGGTATGGCGGTCAATGCCATGGCGGCAGGCGGAACAGGTTTTCTTTCTTATATGGCACGTGATCCACAGGCACGTTCGATAACATTCTGGAATTTGGGTACATTCTCGGCATCGGATTGGTCATCAGTCACGCTGGTATTTTGGGTGGCGCTGGCATGTATCATATATAATTTAAGACACACGAAAGATCTCAATGCTATGCAATTGGGTGATGAAGAAGCGGCATATCTCGGCGTAAACGTGGAGAGGACAAAGCTTAAATTAATAATCGTTACAACGCTAATGGTATCGGTGGCGACCTCTATGGTGGGCGTGATAAGTTTTGTGGGACTGATAGTCCCTCATATGCTGAGATTAATAAAAGGATCGGATAACAGGTATCTCGTTATAGGTTCTGTATTTCTAGGCGGGGACGTTATGCTTTCCGCGGATATAATATCAAGGGTTATAATTGCACCGGCGGAGATGCCGATAGGAATAATAACGGCATTTGTAGGAGCGCCATTATTCCTCTGGCTGCTGAACAGAATGAAGAAACAAAACGCGGGTCTGTATGCTTAAAGCGAAAAATATATCATATAAGATCGGCAGTAAGTATCTCGTGAAAGACGCGGATGTATCGGTTAATTACGGGGAGTTTATTGTGATAATGGGGCGTAATGGAGCGGGTAAGTCGACGTTATTAAAACTTTTATCGGGGAATTTAAAACCGTCGGAAGGGAATATCGAATTAAACGGGAAAGACCTGCGGGAAATAAAGGAGAGGGATATTGCGCGGGTGAGGTCGGTCCTGTCACAGCATTATGAGATAACTTTCCCGATCACAGTGGAGGATATAATAATGATGGGCAGGTATCCGCATTTCAAAAGCACGCCCAGGATACGGGATTATGAAGTGGTGAATGAATCTATGGACCTGATAAAGATAAAGGAGCTAAAGGAGAGATATTACAATACTCTTTCAGGAGGAGAAGCACAAAAGGTTCAGATGGCGAGGGTGCTTTCGCAGATATGGGATGAGGAAAAGGAAGGAAGAATCCTGCTTCTCGACGAACCGGTATCGAGCCTCGATCTGCTTTATCAGCATGAGCTATTACGCATAGCGAAGTCGTTCATCGATGAAAAGACTTTTGTGATCGCTGTGCTCCATGATATAAATCTGGCTTTGAACTATGCCGACAGAATGGTATTTATGAAAGATGCCGGGATAGTATATGAGTTCGACGTAAACGAACCTTTAGAGAAGGAGGTTATAATGAACGTATTCGACGTGAAAGCTGACATAATAACAAACCCGGTGAACGGGAAACCGCTTGTTATTGTAAATGAATAATACTTTTGCTAAAATGATGCATGTTAGAATACAACACAGTAGACGTAAAAGAAATTTTTGACACCCTCACAGATGTAAAAGACGCGCGAAAGCTTTACCCGGTAACGGATACATGCGTTTACCTGGACGCGGCACATTACGCGGCATATTCGCTGGAGACCGCGCGGAGGCTGAAAGATTACATCGATAACTTCACCCATACTAACGATAACCTCACGAAGTTTAATCTAAAAATGGGAACACGGCTGTGCGAGAAATGCGCAAAGCTTATCAATGCTGACCCATCCGACATTATCATTACGGGAAATACAACTCACGGGCTGAATATTTTTGCCAATGGTATAGACCTAAAGGAAGGGGATACTGTTGCTTATGCTGACTGTGAATTCCCGGCAGTAGTCTATCCGTGGCTCAACCAGGAGAAATTACGGGGCATAAAAACAGTGATGATAAAGTCGTCTCCGGGAGGTATGATAGACGATGGTGAAATTGAAAGAGTGATACGCGATAATAATGTCAAGGTGCTGACGATAAGTCACGTGGAATTTCTCGGATACAGGAATAACCTGCATGCGATAAAAAACATATGTGACAGATACGGGTGTTACCTTGTGGTCGATGCGATACAGGGAACGGGAGTAGTGCTGCTGGATGTAAAGGACCCGGCGATAGATTATTATGCTACGGGGTCGCAGAAATGGATGATGGCTCCGGCGGGCATCGGATTCGCATACATAAAGCGGGAAATGCGTGAGCATGTAAGACCGACATACGCGAGCACACTTGGCGTAGATTATGATTTCGATAATTTTCTGGATTACAGGTTAAAGTTCAATGAGAACGGCACGGCATATATGAACTCTACTCCGAATACATTGGGTATGATTGGGATGGAATCATCCATAGACCTGTTCCTGAAGCTTGGTGTAGAGAATATATTCAAGCATATAATTCATTTGCAAGATGTCTTGATAAATGAATTAGAAGGCAGTGATTTTTATGTGGTTTCTTCAATGGAGGAGGATCACAGGTCGAATATATTATTGCTATCACATAAAGACCCTTCGCAAAACCAGGCGGTACGTATCGCGATGGAGGAGAAGAATATATTTATAGCTGTGAGGGAAGGATTCATCAGGATCTCGGCGCATCTTTATAATAATGAGGAGGACGTGCTGACGCTCGCGCGAGAAATGAAGAAATTTTCAGTGTCGTCACAAAATATGTATTAGGAATAAGTATTATTTCACTTATCTACCATCATGAGAAAATTTTTTCAGCGTGAGATATCAATAAAAGCTGTATGGTGGAGTTTCCTGGTTTGTCAATTATTTATATATAGTCATTTTATTTTTAACTTTTCCGGAAGTGTCATAGACTTTCTTTTTGCATTTGTTCTTGGAATTTCCTGGGGCTCAGTAATCGTGTTTATTGAAACGATCTTGGGTAAAAAAAACAACCCTTCAATTAAGATAGGTTATTTTATTCAGTATTCACTTATATGTATATTTTTTATTTTTCTCTTTTACCTGTATATTGTATTTATTTTAGCTATTTCTGTATTAGTATTTGCTTTCTTCCTGATATATGTATGGTATAAATTATTTCAAAAGAAGCCTAATCCCTTGCCATAGCCAGACAAACACCTAATATGTGTCCGGCTCCGTTTTCTTTTAGTATCTTTATCACCTCGTTTATTGTCGAGCCGGTAGTAATAATGTCATCCAATACGATAATATTCTTTCCATTTAACTTTTCTTTATAACCTTCATTAATCTCAAATGCGCCTTTTACATTCTCTATACGCTCGGCACGGGTGAGATGCGTTTGTGTTTTTGTATAGCGTATGCGGGTAAGGGCGTCTCTTAGCACAGGAATGCCGGTTCTTTCACCGATACCATCGGCTATGTAATCGGATTGGTTGTAATGGCGTTCACGTATGCGGACCTTATGCAATGGAACAGGGATTATATAATCGTAAGTCATGCCGAGTTTCATTTCCTGACCGACGAGCGATCCCATGAACTTACCGAAGTATCTCATCCCGGAGTATTTAATATGGTGGACGATCTTTTCCATTTGGCTGTCCGGGTAGAGAGTATAGATAGCGAATACCTCATCGGCATTCACTTTATTCTTCAGATCTGTAAAATCGGATGGATTGATCCTATCGAGTGACGTGAGTATGTCATCCAGGATGTATTTGTTGGAGTTGTTTTGCGGGAGGCGCTTATCGGAAATTACGCACACGGGCGGAAAAATAAAATGCACGGCATCGCGAAGTAATTGTTTAACTATCATATAATACTGTATGTTATGAGTCTAATATAAAAATTTCAAAGTAATTATTACATGATAAACCTTATTAATCTGCGGGACATCATATAGGAAAAGATTTCAATCAATAAAGGAGTTAAATATGAACATTTTAAACAATTTTCAAATATTTCTAGTGTTTATGGTCTTCTTTGGGATGGTCTCCATAGCGGCAGGCTGTTCGTCCTCAAATTACGTGAATGAAAGCACTAAATACACAGCCGGTGACAATGACGATAAACTGCTGAACGATTTTACAATATCTACATCGCCCGGACAGACGTTAAGGGTTTATTCCGATGCCGGGTCGGTAAAGATAAAAGTTGGTTCCAGCGATAATACTGTGAAAGTTAAAGTTTACGGGGACGATGCAACCAATAGCAGGGTGGATTATAAAGCAGAACAGACAACCGAAGGCGTCGAAGTAACAGCAAGGTTTAAAGATGAATATAAGAAAGATGACAATTGGACTTTCAGGCTGAGATTTGAGATAGAAGTACCATCATCATATAACATTAAGGTAAAAACAGGGGGCGGTTCGGTATCGGTCGGTAATACTAATGGCGATGTAAATGTAAGTACGGGCGGGGGTTCGATCTCGGTAAGCAACACGATAGGTGATCTGAAAATAAATACCGGCGGGGGTTCTGTAAAGATAAGTAATAACTCAGGAAACCTCGATATTAATACAGGCGGAGGCGTGGTGAAATTAGAAGGTTTTAACGGTAACGTAGAAGTTAACACCGGCGGAGGAAGCGTAAGCATGGATGGATCGAACGGCTCGGTAAAAGTTTCAACCGGTGGAGGAAGTATCTCACTGGATTATACGGGTTCTAACTACGGAATAGATCTGAATACAGGCGCGGGTTCGATATCGCTTAGTATTCCGAGCAATTTTTCCGCAGACCTGAACTTATCTACAAACGTCGGAAGTATATCGACGGACTTTGGAAAGGCTGAGAAGAACGGAATGGGGTCATACATGAAAACATCGATCAATGGCGGAGGCGAGAGGATAGAGTGTCATACGTCGGCAGGAAGCATAAAGGTGTCCAGCAATTAGACGATGGTAAAATTAAGGTAAATGGCTAATTAGCCGAAACCCCGGAATGATTCATTTCGGGGTTTTTTGTTCTACTTTATCCATGGCGTCATTGATGAGACTGGTGACCTTTTCGACTTTAAGGGCATACTTATTTGTCCGGAGCGGTGTAATGGCGTATTTATTCCTGTAAACCTGGGTAAACTCCGCGCCGAAGAAAAATATAAATGAAGAATAGTAAATCCAGATCATAAATATAACAAGCGAACCTGCCGCGCCGAAAAGGGATTTGTAAGAGCTTTCAGCCAAATACACGCCTATAAGATACTTACCGAGAGCAAGTAGAAGCGCAGTTATCAGCGCGCCGAGCCATACAAATCTCCATCGTACTATAACGTCGGGAAGGAATTTATATATCACTGCAATAAGGACTGTCGTCATAATGTAGTTCAGGAATATATTAATGTACTGCCAGCCGGGTACGAAATCGCTTAATTTTCCATCCATTACATTATTTATTGTGGAGAGAGCGGTAGAGCTGATAATGGTAACGAAAAGAAGAAGCATTATGATGAGTACCATAACGAATGATTTAGCTCGGTTGCGGAGGAAGCCCAGTATTCCGGCAGGAACGGGTTCGACACCCCATATCATGTTAAGGGATTCCTTTAATTCGACAAAAATACCTGCCGACGCGAAAATAATGATACCACCACCCACTATTGTAGCTATTATTCCCGAAGATGGAGTGGAAACATTTTGCAGTAGTGACTGAACGACTTCAGCATTCTCTTTTCCGATAGTATCCTGTATCTGGGCGACGATCTGCCCGGAAGCGGCATCCTGCCCAAAAATAAAGCCCAGCACTGCGACGATGATAATTAACAGCGGAGAGAGAGAAAATATCATGTAAAATGACAGCGCGGCGGACATTTTTACGGCTTTATCGTCGGCAAATTCATATATAGTCTGCACTAACAAGCCATAGATCTCTTTTACTCTGTGGAGAAAGCTTCGCGGAAGGCTAAAAATGAGCCTTTTAAAGAAGCGGAGTATTTTTTTGAAGATATTTGACAAATTGCTTTAAACTTTGTCCGCTAATTTATTATTTCTAAAGTAGATATGCTATGCCTAATCAAGTATGGTAATTGTTGTACGGCAATAATGGGGGAGTTTAGGTATGATATTACAGTCAGTTATGAAGTGCTTTTTGTGGAATTAATTCTATAGGGATGTTGTTATAATTTGCAGGAGAGATACGATAACGCTAGAAGGAAATTGGTTGCTTTTTCGTTCTTTTTAAACTCCCTTTTGATTTAGGAGCAGCCTTTATAAGTATCTCTCCTATTTTTTTGTCCAAACCGAATTATTTTCCCGTCCTATTCAGTTTAAATACCCTCAATAGATAAAACAGAAACGGAAGTATAAACAGAGAGCCGAATAAAAGCGCGAGCGCGAGTATTGTCAACGTCGATTGCGGGGCAGTATTTTCGGTGAGCGTAATATATGAAGTATTGTTGACGTTGAGCACAATAGGGAAATTGACCGCGTACCAAGCCAGCATGATCATTAGTATCTGGAAGCCTGCGGTGAGGCGGGCTATCAAGCCTTTACCATTTTTTAGAGCAATCCAGAGTACCGGGAGTGAAAGCGTCGCAAGAGCGATGCACTCGAGCGCAAACGTGGAATTAAGGAACATTTCGAGCAGATGGAAGCTGTTATTCCTGCCCGTTAAGAAAACCGTTCCGCCTGTAATAACCGTAAGGAGATTAAGCACTTTTCCTATTTTAATAAATACTTTCCTGGATTCATCGTCATCGGATTCGCCAATAAGATATACCGCGGCGAGAAAAGCAAAGATACAGCAAGTGAATATTCCGATACTGATGCAGAAAGGATTAAACCAGGGTGAAACGAATTGTTTTACGAACGAAGTACCATCAGGATCGATCCTGCCATATACCATAGCACCCATCGTTACGCCGAGGAAAAATGATGTCCAGAGGCTGGATAGTTTGAAAAGCAGTTCGTAGTATTTTTGCGAATTGTCTTTTATAGCGTCATAATGGCGGAATGTAAAGGCGGTTCCGCGGATGACAATTCCCACAAGCAATGCTGTCACAGGGAGATGCAGGTACGTGAGCATCGTCGAGTAAACAGCCGGGAAACCTACAAATAGAATAACTACGACAATAATTAGCCACATGTGGTTAGCTTCCCACACAGGAGCAATAGCCCGGTCTATGATGAGCTTTTGCGGTTCTTTTATACGGCGCGCGAATACGAGTTCGATAATGCCTCCGCCGAAGTCAGCGCCTCCAAACAGCACATAAAGCAAAAGGGATAATCCCAGGAATATTATTACCACCTCAAGCATCTGCGGAATATTTAATGTGTAATGCTTTTATTTGTCTGTACATAAGCCACGCTACAATAAATGATAGTATAAGGTATAAAACAGTATAGAGTATAAGAGTGTAAGTAAGCCCGGGCATAGAAGTCAGCGAGTCTTTTGTTTTCATAATGCCGTAAATGATCCACGGCTGTCTGCCGACCTCGGTGACGAACCAGCCTGCTTCAACCGCAATAAACCCGAGCGGTGTGCAGAGAAAGAGCAATTTAAGATACCACTTATTAAACATCTGGTTCTTCTTACGGAATAAGAAGTATAGATACAGAACCCCAATTAACGCTAGAATAGAGCCAATCCCGACCATTATCTGGAATGAGATATGCACAATAGGTACGGGAGGCCACTCGTCTTCCGGGAAAGCGTCCAGACCTTTTACTTCGGCGTTAAAATCTTCAAATGCGAGGAAGCTCAAACCGCCGGGTATCTCAATACCGAAGTTCATCTTTTTCTCTTTCATGTCGGGGATACCGCCGATAGTAAGAGGCGCGTGTGTCGTAGTCTTGAACAATCCCTCCATTGCAGCGAGCTTTAGCGGTTGATTGCGAGCGACGAATTTAGCTGAAAGATCTCCGCTAATTGGCTGCAGTAATGCAAAGACAGCGGCAAACATCATAGCGATCTTTAAAGCGCGTTTGTGAAGTTCATGACCGGGGTTTCTAATTAGCAAGAAAGCGTGAATACCGGCTACTGCAAATGCAGTTGCAACAAAAGCGGCGAGTATCATATGATGCGCCTGAGAGAGCCACGCGGGATTGAACATAGCGGCAACGGGATCGACATTAATTGCTTTACCGTCAACCCAGTCGAACCCGGTAGGGCTATTCATCCATGAGTTAGCGGAAACTACAAATATGCCTGATGCGACACCGCTGACACCGATTATCAAACCAAAAACCCAGTGCGCCCACTTGTTGACACGATTCCAGCCATAGAGATAAAGCCCTAACGCGATAGCTTCGAGAAAGAACGCCGTTCCTTCGAGAGAGAAGGGCATTCCGATAATAGGACCGGCGTGATCCATGAATTTAGGCCAGAGAAGACCGAGCTCAAATGAAAGGACAGTTCCCGATACTGCGCCAGTCGCAAAGAAGATAGCAACGCCTTTGGACCATGCTTTAGTAAGGTCGAGATATACTTTATCACCGGTGCGGTTATATTTCCATTCGGCGACAGCCATAAGGAAGGGCATAGACATACCAATACATGCGAAAATGATGTGAAATCCAAGTGAGACCGCCATTTGGAGGCGCGCAGCGAGAAGGTCTTCCATTCAATCTATTTAAATAAAAAACCGATGTTGTAAAATACCAACACCGGTTTATAAAAGAAGTGTAAAAAGTCGTAAGAATTATTTAAGAAGAATCATTTTTTTCATGTCGGAAAACCCCGGAGTGGTAAATCTATAAAAGTAAACACCGCTGGAGTATTTAGAAGCGTCCCATTTTACTTCATATGTTCCCGGGGTGAGTTGTTTTTGTAATATGTTTTCCACTTTTCTGCCCATAATATCATAAATGGTTATATCAGCACTAGTAGAGTGTTGAATACCGAACCTTATCTTTGTGGACGGGTTAAAAGGATTAGGATAATTTTGCGATAAGGAATAGTTATCCGGGACAGAGTACGAAACAATATTTACATTGTCAATAATTCCGCCATACAAAAAGGTGTAATAGTCGTAGTTTCCTGCAATTTCCCTGGTACCTGTAATAGTAGCATCGGTTTTAATAGATTTAATAGATCTCGGCACATCTTCGCCATTATTAAGGCTATTTACGGTATTACTCCAGTGTGTCCAGCCGGCAGTATTGTACAATACCGTAACAAAATTATAATTAGAACTTCCTTTGCTGGTGCCGGTAACGTAAACGCAATTAATCTCATTGATATGGATTGCAGTAACACTATCGTTATCATTAAAAGTACTGTTCAAAACATTTGTCCAGTCACGGGTTCCGTTTGGGAAGTACTTTATCGTGGTATATTCCTGTTTATTAGTTGTACCGCCATATGTTGTTCCCGCAACGATAATATTGCCATTATGATCAACTTCAATCTGAGAAGCATAGTCATTACCGTCACCGGAACCATTATGCTTATCGAGCCATATTACCTGTCCAGCTGAATCATATTTGATAGTAACGAAATCGAATCCTCCCGTTGTATCGCTGTAACCCGTCACATAAATATCTCCAGTAGGTTGACTTACGCCGAGTCCCACAGCGTAATCATTTCCATTAAAGCCTCCGTTATATGATTTTGCCCAGCGGAAGTTACCACTCGAATCATACTTAACAGTTCCATAATCAATATTGCCGCCATTATCGAACCTGCCAGTGAAATATGGAGTAGCTGTAGAATCCAGCTTAACCTCCAGTGCTTCATCAAATCCGTTATTAAAAGCGTTGTGGTGACGAGCCCATATGAGATTACCAGCCGAGTCATATTTGAGCGCGGTAAAATCATGCCCGGTTCCAGCAATTTCGTCGCTATATCCTGCAATGAAAATATTACTTGCCCTGTCAATAATTAGTGAGAATGCTTCATCATCTCCTGCTCCATTCCTGTTATAATATCTCGTCCAAATTACCGCACCATTCGACTCTTTGTATTTGATCAGGATGATGTCTTTCCCGGTAGTTGTGTCTTCACTATAACCTACCGCATAAATAAAATTAGTATCCGGTGATAGCGCCAGGTCATATACCGCATCGTCACCGCCCCTGTCGGTTGTTGTGCCCCAATTAAAACTTCCGGAATACCGATATTGTATAGTTCTAATATCAAGGTTGGATCCATTAAAAGTATAACCCGACACCGTAGATGCAATTTTAGAGCTATTACTCGACATCACAAGCGATGTAGAAACATCCGTTCCGTTTCCCGTACCGTTGTAAGATTGATGCCAGCTTACAAATTGTGAATATGAATTAGAGCTAAGAATGAAGATAAAGAATATTAAAGGAAGGTAGATTTTTCTCATTTTAATCTCCAGTTATTATTTAAAATTAACAAATCGTTCCCTTAGATGGTATTATCTAAGGGTAAATTAACTTTAAAAAAATAAAAACGGGAGCCTTACGAAAACTTATTATAATCCATTAAGCAGGTCTGAAAGGAGCGATTTGATCTCCTGCAGATCCTTTTTGAGCAGTTTATTTTCCTTTTTAAGGGATTCTTCGTTTTCTCCTTCTTCGGGATTGAATAGAGAAAGTTCACTTTTGTAGTTTTCCGGCTTAGAAGAAGCAAGGGACTTCTTTTCGGAGTCGGATTCCTGCTCTTTTGCAGTATAGTTCTTGAGTAGTTTTTTCGCGCCTTCGATAGTGTATTTTTCTTCACGAAGGAGCTTTTTGATATAGAGAATGAGCTTTATGTCCTTATTTGTATATATCCTGTTCCCGGCGAGATTTTTAGCCGGTTTCAGTTGTTCAAATTCAGTTTCCCAGTACCTGAGAACGTATTGCTCCAGTTCGGTGATCTTGCTCACCTCGCTGATGGAGTAATACAGTTTTTTCATTGAGAAGGACTTTTTCATAATTCTCTATATTTTTTCAAAATTATCTAATTAATTCCTATAATTCAATACTAATCTCTTAATTTTATTCTTTAATTAATTATCATAACATTATTAAAAAAATGCAAATTAGAGCAATTAGCGGAATCAATTTATTCCATTTTAATTGAAGGGTTAATTTAGTATTTTTGACAATCATTTACTAAAATAAACAATTACTTAATGAGCTTTAGAAAGGTAATTCCTGCGATATTATTGATTATAGGTATATTTTGGCTAACGGGGTGCTCAACTAACCCGGATGTAGTGTACACAAACGGCAAAATATACACAATGGATGATAAAAACAGCGTGGTTGAGGCTGTAGCGATAAAGGATGGGAAAATACTGGATGTGGGGACTACATCGGAAATATCGGAAAAATATAAAGGAAGCGAGACCGTAGACCTTGGCGGGAAGATAGTTTTGCCGGGATTGATAGATACCGATGGGAATTTGTTTATTTATTCGAGAAATCTGGATCTGGTAAATTTAGCGGGCGCTACGAGTGTCGAGCAGATTAAGAAGCTTTTGAAGGATAAAATAGCAACCAGCAGTGGCGAGGAATGGATAGGTGGTTACGGATTTAACCCGGAATTATTCCCTGAAGAGGATCTCGAGCTGATAACAAAGGAAACATTAGACGAAGTATCCACAGATAAGAATATATACCTTATCGATAATTTGAACATAGCATTATGGGGTAACTCGAAATTATTCCAAACCGCGGGGATAACGCCTGAGACACAATCTCCCGAGAATGGCGAGATATTAGTAGATGAAGAGAGCGGTCAGTTGATAGGGATTCTTGCGGGTTCAGCTATGGACCTGGTAAGGAAAATCATACCGGAATTAACAATAGACAGACAAAAGAAACTGCTTTCGGATGCGGGCAATGAATTACTCAGCTGGGGTATAACAGAAGTTCAGGATAGGTATCTCACAAGTGACGGAATAGAAACGATTCGAGGATTGATAGACGAGGGTAAATTCCCGGTTGGGGTTTACGCGGTATTAACAGGCGGTGATGAAGGATTCGAGAAGTATTTAGAAAAGGGAATAGAAGTAAACTATAAAGATAAGCTGACGATAAGGTCTGTTTCCATGGATTATGACGGGGCATTCGAACTGCAGGATGCGGCTATGATAGACGAGTATAAGAACGATCCAAAAAGAAAAACTCCATATGATTCCGATACACAAATAGAGAGTGTATTTAAGAGAGGATTAGAGAAAGGATTTCAGCTAAGGGTGAAGGCAGTGGGCGACCTGGGAGTTGAGAAGAGTCTCGATGCAATAGAGCGGGTAGTGCGAGACGTGAAGCCGGAGGATCACAGGACGGTATTGGAGCAGAGTGAGTTCGTGAGAGAGAAAGATCTGACAAGGATAAAAGATCTCAAGGTTATTCCTTCGATAAGGCCGGAAGTTTGTATATCGGACGCGCAGATACTGCCGTTTTTGATAAATGAGAGCAATGAGAAGAACCTGGGCCTGTGGAATTCATTGATACAGTCTGCCGGAAAGATAACGGCAGGATCGGACTTTCCGTTCCACATACTGAATCCGTTCGTGCAGATGTATTATCTTACGACGAGGTCGGTGATAGGAAGCGACAGTGTGAAGATACCAAATCAAAATCAAAAGATATCACTGCAGGATGCGATAAGGGCTTACACAGTATGGGCGGCGTATTCGGCGTTTGAAGAAAAGTTCAGAGGTTCTATAGAGAAAGATAAGTACGCAGATATGATTGTAATATCAAATGATATATTTGCCGACAGTAAGAACCTGCTGGAAACGAAGGTGCTTAAAACAATTGTAAATGGAGTGGTGGTTTATGGAGGCGACAAAAAACCGTCAGCATTTAAATAAGGCAGGAATATTCACGGTCAGCGATGCAGTAGATTACGGGGTTGAATTGCTGGAAAAGGGAGGCGTAGACGAAGCCAGGGCGAATGTCGAGATATTTCTTTCCGATATGCTGGATTGCAAGAGGACTGAGTTAAGGAGAATCGGTGACAAAGTGATGCAGGGAAGTGAACTCGACAGGTATAATAATTTCCTCGAAAGAAGGCTGATTGGCGAACCGTTGCAGTATATAATGGGGAGCGTGAATTTTTACGGGTATGACATTAAGGTGAACCCGTCTGTACTGATACCGCGACCGGAAACGGAGCTATTGGTGGAGAAAGTGCTGGAGGATATAAGACAGTCAGGAAAGAATGATGTGAACATTGTGGAAGCAGGAACGGGTTCAGGATGTATAGCTGGGGCTTTAGGCAAAGAGTTACAAAAAATGGAAATAAACTATCACATAACCGCATACGACATATCACAAGAGGCAGTTGATACTGCATTAGAGAACCTGGTATATAATCACTTAATAGATGGGAGAATAGAGATAAAGACCGGCAATGTATTGGATTCAGTGATAGTAAATAATGAAACTGATTATCTGGTGTCGAATCCGCCGTATGTCTCACAGGATGAGTACAGTGAATTATCCAAAGAGATACTCGAACATGAGCCGGAATGCGCGCTTACGGATAACGGCGATGGGATGACTTTTTACAGGAAATTCATAGAACAGTCAAAGGAAATGAAAAACGGGTCGAAGATATTTTGCGAGATAGGATTCGGACAGAAGGATGAACTGGAAAGACTATTGAAAGAAGAAGGAATAAGAGAGTATAGTTTTTATAAAGATCTTAACGGGATAGAAAGGATCATGGAGGTGACGGTTTGATAGCGGTGATACAGAGGGTATCGGAAGCGAGCGTAGAGATAGATGGAAAGGAATACAGTTCGATAGGACAAGGGTACCTTGTTTTGCTCGGGATAAAGAAGGGGGATGGTGAAGCAAACGCATCGCCACTTGCAAAAAAGATAATTGACCTGAGGATATTCCAGGATGATGCGGGGAAGATGAACCTTGGACTGCGTGACGTGGACGGTGAGGTGCTGGTTATATCGCAATTCACTCTGTGTACGGATGACAGTAAGAGCGGTAACAGACCGAGCTTTACAATGGCAGAGGAGCCGGGAAGGGCGAATGAATTGTACGAGTTTATCGTTAAAGAAATGAAAGAGTACTATCAGGCGGAGAAGATAAAGACAGGTGTATTTGCGGCAGAGATGAAAGTGTCGCTTGTAAACGAAGGTCCTGTAACGATAATTTTAGATAAATAGTGTGAAGAAAAAAAAGATCTGCATATTAGGAGTAGGAAAGACGGGTTCAGCGCTGGCGATAGAGCTGGCTGATGCCGGGTATAAGGTGAAATACCTGGTAGGCAGAGACGAGAAGATACTCGGAAAAGTGTCAAAGAAGATCAAAGGCAGTAAGATATCATTTACATTGTCGCAGGAGATACTGGATAAGTCTTCAATCGTATTTATAACGGTGAGGGACGCGCAGTTGAAAGAAGCGGTGGATGAGATCAAAGCAACAGGCGCGGATGTAGAAGGTAAGATGTTCATTCATACAAGCGGGTCGGTTCCGTCACGCGCGCTGAGCGGTTTAAAGAGAAAGGGCGCATTGACAGGGTCATTTCATCCGATACAGACATTCAGCGGAGTTAGTTTTAAGAATCAGAGGTTATTAAAAGGGATATATTTCGGAATAGAAGGAGATGAGGAAGTAAAGAAATTTCTTAACAAGGCCGCAAAGAAGCTGGGATCTGGGGTGCTGGAAATCGTGTCAGCGAAGAAACCACTGTATCATTTAGCCAGCGTAATAGCGTCGAACTTCCTTGTAACGAATATTGCGGTATTGTCTGATGTACTGAGTAAAGCCGGGATAAATGACGTCGACGCGTATAGTGTGTATAAGGGCATAATAAAGCAGACGCTCAAGAACATAAATAGAAACGGCACGGCAGGGTCGCTAACGGGTCCGGTCGAGAGGAATGACATGGAAACAATATCCGCGCATGTGGAGTATTTAAAGAAGCACCTGCCCGAAATGGAAGCGTTTTACAAAGAGGCAAGCAAATTGACCTCGAAAGTAGCTAAAGAAAAAGGTAGTTTATCCGATAAGCAATACGAAGATATAAACCGTTTTTTAAGCAAAAAAAGATGAAAATGAAGAGCCTTCCGGTATTACTTGCGCTATTATTTGCAGTGAATGTGTATTCACAAGAGCTTACCCGTCCCGCTAACATGAGAGGACAAGGAACAGAACTACCGGAATTAAAATACTCTCCTAATTTAAAGCCCGAACAGAAGATAGACGCGGGCGGTATTTTTATCTCACCATTCTTAGGGTTCGAATTTCCACTACAGGAATTTTCCAATAACTCAAAGGGCGCATTTGATTACGGATTGAGGCTGGAATTTGCTCACAGCAAGATATATCCCTTTGTTATCGCGGGATTATTCCAGTATGAGTCCCACGAAGGAACGGATGAGATAAAGACGGCTAATTTCCTGAGTACATTTAAGACGAGCATAACTTCATTTGGCGGATCGGTAGATATTATCCTGAATAAATTCCTTAAATCAGACTTCACGATACCTTTTGTTACATTACATGTAAAGATGATGAAGGTGGAGCGTGAGATCTCACCGGCCGAATTTAATCCAGGATTTGCTCTTAGTGAAAATGTTGTAGGTTTCGGAGGCGGTGTAGGGTTTACTTTATTCATTTTCGATATATATACGACATATAACAGCGCCGGAGATTATTCTACTTTTGGAATAAATACCAGATTCCACTTCCCTGTAATAAAATTCTAGAACTTCCTGCCTTTCCAGATTATTTTCTTTCCTGTTAAAAACAAGACGGGCGTAAAGAGTGAGTATATTGTAAAGTATATCCTGAAGAACGGGTAATATATGAGAAGGTTTTTGAGTTTGAATCTCCTTATGACGGGAACGATAGAGATGAGTTCAGAGAGGAAAATAACAAGCACCATCCATAAATAATCCTGCAAATCAAGAAAAAGATATCCGGCAATAAAAAGAATGTTTATTGCCGCGTACTCGAATGCGAATATAAATCCGAGCCAGTTGACGCGTGTAGCGCCCTTTAGCCAGCGTTTCTTTTGGCGGGCAAGTGTGAGGAAGTCGCGACACGGTTCGGTCTTCATAAGGCACTTAGGGTCAACGGGATATTTTATATTATAATCCTTGTGGTTGCGGTCTACTTCACGCAGGAGAGCCAGGTCTTCAGTGATAGAGAAAGGTATACTCGCAAAACCGCCAACTTTATCGTAAATATCTTTACGGAATGACATGTTATTCCCAATGCACGCGATAGGGGAATTAATTCCTGCGCTTCCAGCGGCAAGTGAATGGAGGTATACCCAATCGAGCGATTGTACTTTATTGAATATGGACCCGCTGTAATCGATGTTTGTAAAGCCGCCGATGATAGCGGTCTTTTCATCGTAATATGATACTGTTTCGAGTAACCATTCGGGAGGCGCTTCACAGTCGGCATCGGTTGTGAAGAGTATTTCACCGCTTGCTTTCCTTATTGCCGTATCTATAGCATTAGGTTTGCCGAGCAGGTTGCCTGTTTCGTCGGGTTCCGAGTCAATTACCTTAAAATAATCCAGCCCCTTTGTTTCTTCAAGCATTATCTCTTTTGTGCGATCATCGGATTTATCATTTACGAGAAATATTTCGAGAAGGCTTTTATCATATTCAAGCTTTTTTAGGAAAGAGATACAGCGGGCGATTATTTTTTCTTCATTTCTAGCGGCAACGATCAGAGTAACTTTTGGAAGGGGTTTATCACGGTCTTGCTTAAGGCGCATAGATCTAAGCAATCCAAAATATAGAAGGAGGTGAACCAGTAAATAGGCAACAACGGTGATGATGAAGAAAAGCGTCATATATACAAAGTTAAAATAAAAAAGGTGAATTATCTATTACATAAGACAATTCACCTCGCTTGTAGTGAAAGGAGCTTATTTTACTACTGCTATTTTTATTATTTGTGTTTCTTTAGAACCGTCAACCTCTGCTTCTATGACACCATAGTAAACGCCGCTCTGGACATTGGTTACGTCCCATATTACCTCGTTCTCGGCATTAGAGAAGGAAGTGGCATTGAGGGAAGTGACCTGTTCGCCGGAGAGGTCGAGTATTTTTATACTAACCGTACCAGCGGCTCCATTTATGTAGTAACGAATGTAGGTTGTATTATCATAAACCGGGTTAGGCCAGTTATAAACTTTGTCTTTAGGAAGCTTTCCCGCATAAACCGGCGGATTATTGATGGATATAAAGTTCTTATTGCCAAGATATTGGTCGTGAAGGTAATTCTTCCAGAGCATATTATTAGCAGAATAAGAGTACTGTGTTTTGAATCCGTACAGGTATCCATCTCCGCTGAAGATATAAATTCCAACAACACCGTTAAGATTTGCCAGCGCGGGAGTAGAAAGGGAGTTAGGACCAACAAGAACAGGGAATCCAGTTACAATATTTCCGTTAGTGCTGTACGCGTACAAATTACCGTCCGATGATGCGAATACCAGATCAAAAACGCCATCGCTATTTATATCACCAACCGAGACTCCCGACGTGATGGTTTTGTTGAAATTAACTGGGAAATTATCGAGCAGTACACCTTGCGAATTGAGAGCATACACCGATCCATTCGACACAAGAATAATCTCCTGCTTACCGTCTTTGTTTAAGTCTGCAAGGACGGGAGAATTATTTATAGTTGTAATTCCGTAACTTTGAGTAATAACCTTGCCATTGAGCAAGATCTTATTTGACCTGTCAATAATTAATGTATCAACTGAGGTTGTCGAGAGAATATTTCCCGTCGTTAAGTATTTATATGTTGTGTCAATTAATATGAAATCATTCATATTCGGACTCGAAAACTCGACTATCGGATTTGTCGATGGAGTAAGGTTTTGTACTCCACCCGCAGGAGTGTATTTTGATACGGTACCATTCCTAAATCCGACTACTGCCTCAGGACCTGTGCTGTTGATATGTACCGGGGGACATGTAGCGACTCTTCCGGTGTTAAATGTTTGAGTCTGAATCATATTGGCATCAAAGAACGCAACCTGGCTGTCATTAACGACAAAAATCTGGTTATCAAAACTAAGCGGAATAAACTTTCCATAATTCGGGATAATGAGTCCGTCCGGAGTGCTGTTGTAACCTGTTCCGTCGGCATTGAATCCAAAAACCCTGTTGTTGTTATTAATGAAAACTCTGTCTACGCCATTGGCAGTGATGTCTATCGGTACGGGCTGTGAATTAACGGTCGAGTCTATACCGAGCATTCTAGGGAAATTAGCCACAGGGCTGATATTCGAATTTCCAATGGAAAGACCGAAGCTCATTATACCCGCTGTGGATGTAAAATTCGTAAAGAAGATGTTATTATTTGCCAGTGAATAGCTCAGTGTATTAGGGAATGTCGTAGGTGTGAACTCATTCAAATAAATAGTCGAAGGCACGCCGTGATCGCCATTGTACCAATAATCATAGTATGTACCGTCACCCACTATTTCACCGAACGGGGAGGAGAAGACAACGCCTATAGTCTGCGCTCCTTTGGCTTCCATGAGAGCAACACCTCTGTGGTCAATATTTGTATTAACCGAATTAGATGAAAGATTCGCGTCTATCACATTTTCGTCTATGTGCCAGATGAGTATTCCACCTTTTAAACTGGCTGTATCGTTAATTAAACCCGGTAAACTCCAGTCGGGTGTTTTAACATCGACTATATTACCGCTAACAGCTGTGATGTCGAAATAATTAAAATTGTCCGTATCCTGGAGGAATGTCATAGAATCATTAAATGCTCTATTCCGCATGTGAACGACCTGTCCAGTACCACTTTCATCACGATTACGGTTCTCGACAAGAAAATACTCTTTACTGCTAATCAAAACTTTATAGATCGTCGAGTCGGAATAAAAGCCGGACGAAGAATTTTTAACGCGAAGACTATTAAATGCTCCGCTGGAGATTGTGATCGGTTCCTGCCATCCGAGGTATATTTTAGACCAGGCGCACGGCTCAGGCGGGAATATCCCGTTGAAGCTAAATATACTCTGACCGTCCATAAGTCCGAACCTTCCAATAGCAGTACGTCCTGTGCTGGTATTAAAAAGGTCGGGGAGTCCAAGATAACTGCCAAAGCTTGCACTGAATATACCGTTTAAGCCGAGTTCGAGTAAGAAATTTCCACTGATAAGATTCAATTCACGTAATTCAGTCGAAGGAATGATCATCGAGTTCTGGATCTTAAAACCGTCATTAGTCTGGATGCCGGTGTAATTGCTTCCATAGAATTCCTGCAGGTTGTTTAGACCGAGATAAACGGTCGGCAGATCATAGGGAGTCGGGTCGAATCCAAGTATGGATGAGATGTCAACATCACGTCCAACCCCTGCATGGAAGATGACGAATGCGGTATTATTTTCATTGTAACCGGAGAAATTCACAAAGCTGTCTGCGATAGTCCACGCATCGGTGAAAAGGTCACCCAGCCTGTAAAGATTTTCGTTTGCTCTCGGTGAATACTCTTCCATTTTTTTAGGGAGAGTGATCACTTTGCCGTAAAGCTCATACTGAACAATGCACTGTCCATTGGATACCTTATAGAAATAGTTCTGTAAGAACTTAAGGTGGTCAATGAAATATGCGCTGTCATATGGCGGAGCATCGATCACAGTGTCCTTTTGTGTAGAAGGATCGTAGTACTTATTAGAAAGATCAAAATGACCATCACCGGTAGTAAGCCCGGAATTGTCTTCTTGAAACTGTGCCAGGATAGCGACGATCTTGAAAGTATCGGGAACGCCGTCGTATTGTGCCGGGGAAAAGAAAGAAGATCTGTCCAATCCGGTCCGGAGCTTGTGAGAAAGCTTAGGGACAAAATTATCCGTACTTTGCGCAAATAAAATTTGGTTTGCCGAAAAAACGATCAGCAAACCAAATAAAACTCTTCTGAATATCATTAATTCCGGGATTTCTATTATAAATTACAGTTCAAGCAGTAAAAGGGAAGGGCTTTATGCAAGCCCTTCCATATAAATCTTATTTGAAATTAACACTTAAACCAAACCTGAGGGTATTAGCCAGCGGATGGTTTTCTTCAAGAGCGTCGATGTAGCTGAAATCGAAACCGTATAGGCTGTACCTGATACCTGCTCCGAGCGTGATGAACTTTCTGTTACCGTATGAAGGATCTTCATAGAAGTAACCTGCTCTAAGCGCGATCAGTTTTGGGTTTCCGTACCAATATTCGGCTCCAATCGATGTCTGAATAGATGATAAAACATCACCACTCCATGAGGTAAATAACGCTTCATAGAAAGGATCTGATTGGAAATCACCGTTATCATCTTTGTATCTGTGCACAAGAAGTTTTGCGAAATCGGTTGTCAAAGTTAAGCTGTTACCTTCGTTCTTAAATACTTCGTAAGCCAGTCCGAGCCTTATCTGTGTGGGAATAGGGTCGGCCTGGTCAGCATCAACATAAGAGATCTTTGGACCGAGGTTTGAAAGATTAAGACCGATCGAGAACCTGTCTTTGAGGAACTTAGGACCTTTTGTAGGTCTGTACATTCCAGCTATATCAAAGCTCATTGTGAAAGCAGTACCGCTTCCTTGCTCACCACCAACTGTGTGAGGCGAAAGTCTGCTGTAAATGAACCTTGTTGTAATGCCCATACCAAAATCTTTAGAAAGCTTTGTGGCGTAGCCAAGAGCGAATGCAAGCTCATAAGCTTTATAGTTTTTGGATTCGTCGAGTCTTCCTGCTTCATCAGTGAAAATAATTTCACCGATATTAAGATAGGTAAGGCTGGCGCCAACCGTTCCGTTGATGGATTTTATGTCCTTTTTAGCAGCAATATAATCGTAGAAAAGATCACCTATATTCAATCCAGCAAGCCATGGTGAGTGAGTAAAGTCTATCTCAGTACCGGGTCCCTGAAATGCCAATCCAGCCGGATTCCAGTGCATAGCGGTAGCATCATCAGCTACAGCAGTACCAGTTTCACCCATGCCTGAAAACCTGGAGTTTGGCCCGATCAGAAGAAATGGGACACCAGTGGATATTACATTTGAGTTTTCATCCTGAGCATATACATCATTTCCTTTAGCGGCAAACAAAGCCACTATTGCCAGCAAGAGGTATACTGCTCGTTTTTTGTTACTTTTCAACATCTAAGATAAGCTCCTATTTAAGTAAGAAAAATATTATTTTAATTTAGCAATTTTACCGGTTGAAGTTTCATTGAACGTACCGTCTTGTGTTTTTACTATAAGACGGTATATATAAGTTCCATTTGCAATATTGTCGCCATCATCATCACGTCCGTCCCAATCAATTTTGACGAATTTATCTGTTACATTGCTTTGAGTCAATTCTTTAATAAGTCTTCCGCTTACGGTATAAATCTTGATCTTTACATCCAGAGGCTGGTCGAGATTTTGGTTGAAGAGGAAGCTTGTATTATCCGTCATCGGGTTCGGGTAGTTATAAACATTCTCAATAACCAGCTGGCTATTATCCATCACTTTAAAATCTACGGATGATACGGAGTAATTATTGTAAGTGTCCCAAGCTTTGATCTTCAGGTTATAATCACCCGAAGCAAGATTTTGCAGGGGGTACTCCAATGAGCCGTATTGATAGCCGCTTGTTGCATTATAATATGATGTCAGGTCTATTTTATTGTTCTCATTGTTATTAATTATTGCCTCTATTTTGTGTCCTATCGTACCTGTAAGGTTCATTCCATTTTGATCGAAGAAGTCAGCGATGAGGGTCGAATTCTGATTTATAACATCACCGGTTCTAAAATTACGGTCGCCCATAAATATCGATATTTGCGGACCTGTTGTATCGGCCACGGCAAGGGAATCAATACCATTTAGTACAAACCTATCGGTATAACCCGAACCGTCGGTATTGCTGTTTTGGAAATAACCAATAAGTTTACCGCTTCCATTTCTATAAGATATGTCCTTTGGGACTACAAATTCGAGATTCCACAGACCATTAGTAACGCTTGCATTACCGGCAAATATCAGACCTCCGTCTAATCTAAATGTAAACGGAAAACCAAAATCATACACAGTTATATACCTGCTTACGTCGAATATCTTAATAAATACTTCACCGTTATAATCATTCCAGAAAGTAGAGTCAGGGCGAAGTACGCTTCCCGAGATCTTCACTTTCTGCAAGGCTTTTAAAATGGCTGTATCAGAACCCGGTGTTCCGTTTATGCTGTCTATCCTTGTAAAATACTGCGGGATGGCAATCCTCAATGTAGGATCGCAAAGCAGAACGTATTTTGTGTCGTTATCACTTACGCTGGAAAAGGACTGCTTTGTATTGTACATAGCTCTTCCTATCCTGATGGGCAGGTTAAGCGTATCTTTTTTCCATGCAAAATTATTCCAGAATGTGTTGTTAAATACAGCATTCTGTGAAGCGTATACGGGTCTTACGGCAGCAATGACACCAATAGCGCCTTTATTAGGCAGATTGGTTAACTCTTCCGCCGCGCTGGGGAAGAACGGATCATCGTATCTTGCCAGGTCACAGCTTGCTATGGTAACAAGCGGGTAACGTTTGCTATTATTAAGCTGGGGTATCGATACCTGTCTTTCGAATATCTGTTCGTGAGCCCATAGGTCAGCGCTTCCGTGCCCGGTGTAATTAACAACAAGCCTTCCTTCGTTCCATCCTCTTACGATGTCAATGTTTGCCTGAGGTTTCCTTCTACCCTGGGCAGTTATTACCGTAGGATAGTTAACAATGTATATTTTTTCCTTTTCAAAGTCCTGCGGAGTATAAAACTCGGCTACCATTTCACATTGCCCGGTATGGAGTGAGCCTTCACCGCCCGGATTGCTGGTAGTCCAGCCGTCATCCGCAACGTACATTATTTTCTTCTTCCACAGACCGTTATTTTCCGGGTTTTCATACTTCTCTATCTTGTCTATGTAGTTATTTGCATCGGTCAATGAGTTGGCACATATTCTTCCAACACCAAAATCCGGTTTTACAGCCTGAACAAGGGAAGCAGTATCGTTGATATTAGTTACGAAGTCATCACTCGGGAAACTATTTATCTCGTTAATCGTGATGTCTGATTTTTGCATAGAAGGAAGATAATTCTTCGTTTGCAGATTGTAGATATTTCTAAAATCATAGCTTCCATCACCCAAGAACATTACATAGACAGGTCTTTCACTCCAATTGTAATATGCTCTTTTTAGAAAGCTTCTCACAGCAAGAGGATCCATAACACCCGCCGAAAACTCATTATATATCTGATCGATATCAACGATCATTGTCTTTAGGTAACTGGGACCCGGTTTTTCCCTCATTGCTTTTAATCTCTGCGCAGCCGGGATAAATTCTTTATCGGTAATGATTATAAAACTTGCACCGTCGGTTATTCCATGAAGGTTCTGGTTAGGTACCTTGGATGAAATCGAAAGGGGAGCCTTATAATTATTTGATCCGCCAACAAGACAATAAGTTCTGGGTGTTCCCTGTGTCTGGTTGGACTGGAATTTTACTGTTCCATTGCTGTTCGACAGAGGAGTAATAAGATCTATATTAAATTCGTCAGTTAGGTCATATATTCTCACATCCGGTGAAGTAAATGTCGATACAGTGTATTCATATGTGCCTGTAGTATCCTTAGCGTGGAAGAATAAAGTATTATTGTCAACGCTTGAAAACGTTCTCGGATACTTAAACTCTACAAAGTCATAATAGCCAACAACATTTGACGGATTTAGATTTGATGGAAGAGAGATCCTCAGCGTGAAGTTTTCTGAGTTAGGAGTAAGCTGAAATCTCTTATCCACAAGATTAATGTGCGAAAAATCTCCGGAGTATCCAAAAACGTCAGTAATGCTATTATATCCCGAACTCGATTCGGAGAACTCAAAATATGCAGTAGTGAAATATGTACCGTTGCCATACTTTGAGTAGATCTCCATCGGTACACCAGGAGCGTATCCTTTTAACGATTTGTTAAAAGTAAAACTTTCACCAGGACCTATTCTCTGGCTAAACCATATCGTTCCTGTCGAACCGAGGTTATTTACTTCCGGATCCTCGAATGATATGTCATAGAAGTACGGTTCCGATAAAGGGTTTGCCTGATTGGGAGAATTAACCGGATTCATTCTCAGTCCGTTAGAACCGCCAAACGTGATCCAATAGTAATTGGATTTTGTATAGGGGTTCATATAATGATAGTATGGTGAAACAGATGGTTCAGATTCAGAGTAGGTCCAGTCGCTCTGGCTTCTTCCAAAGAATACCACATAATCTCCATCATCAAAAACACCATCATCCTGTCCTACAACAAGAATCCTATTCTCGATCAGATCTGTGGCAACCGGGATAGCATTGCTGAACGGAATTTCCCTTCCGCTGTTGCCGTATATCTTTATTGTTCTCGGATCGATACCGGAAACATTTATTCCGGCATTTTGCAGGGCGTTTTTGTCCAGTTTATACATGCCGGTTTCTTTTACTTCTATTTTGTAGAAGTCACCGGATTGCAACACGCTATTTGCCGGACCGTTATCAAGCGGGTTATTAAAGTCAGGAGTCGACCAGTTGATAGCAACACTTGAATTAATTGCGAGGTCGCGATAGTATAAATTCTCCTCGAAGCTTTGTTGCTTATTTGTATAAATAGGGCTACTGCCAAAAGTCACTCTAAACTTAATGTATGAATATCTTCGTAGGGTTTTTGTAGCCGGGTTGTATAGAACCGGGCTTATTATAGCGTTTGAAATATATTTATTGCGGAACATAGTCACAGGTTCGAGCGAACCGGCATCGACAGGGTAAAAACTATTCGAAGAGTATGCTTTGTCATCTTTCTTTAACTCAAAGTCGGTCTGCATGTTGTCCTTTGACTTTACCGGGGTAGGAATAGGGGGTAAGTCAAAGTTTTGTGTGTCTTCGTATTTATAGTCGATGATCTCGATCCTGTTATTCATAGGACCCGGTAAAAATAACGGGAAGCTTCTGAATCTTGCATCGGGATAACCTTGTTTTGAGTCTCTGGATGTAGCGCCAATAAAATCGAATGCACCTGTATAAATAGGTGTGTATTCAATTTCAATAGCGGAGCTGGACGATGAGATCACTTTGAAGTCATCCCCCGGCTTGATATTTTCGTCGATGTAAGTATCCGGTCTCTTTTCAGATTCCGTACTTACAGGTTGTTTATCGTTAAGGCTTCTATCCTGTGAAAAGGACAGGCTAGCAGCAGTAAAAAGTAATATTGAGATAGTTAATATTTTGGCTGAATTCATTGTCAGTCTTTGTTTTCTTTACCCAATAAAATGTATATTATCCCAATAAAGTTCTAATTTATTAAACAAATTTTCACCTATAAAAAAACCACTTATTAAAGCTTAATGCGGTCAAACCTTAATAAATGGCTTTAGTTAAGTATGTGTTCATTATTGTAATAATAAATTAAAAATCGTCGAAATTTCTCCTATGTTTCTCCTTGTTTAGTTAATTAATCCGATACAAATATATCGGTAAAGGGTACTAATGTCAAGCCTAAACTATAACAAATTAGTATATTAATTGGGTGTTATTTTTGCTTTTTCTTCTTTAATTCGGAAGGTTCGATCCTATCAAGATTTTCCATGGCGTTTTTGGCAGCCATTTGTTCAGCCTGCTTTTTGGACTTACCCTGACCTACTCCCAGGCTGGTCCTATTCAGGTAAACCTCGACAGTGAAGAGCTTATTATGTTCGGGTCCCTCTTCTTTAATAACTGAATATTCAGGAACATATTCTGTATTTGCCTGCGCGTATTCTAAAAATCTGCTTTTGTGATTTTCGTCGAATTCATCCAGCCATTTTATATCCAGCTTAACGAAGATCTCCTGATTGAGGAATTCTTTAGCGGCTTCATAACCTGAATCGAGAAAGATAGCTCCAATGATAGCCTCATAAGCATCAGCCAGGATTGCGTCGTATCCTTCCTGAATGGATTTTAAGGCAGTGTATGAAGCGAGTATGTAGTCCTGAAGATGGATCTTTTTGGCTCTCTCAGCGAGGAATCTTTTATTGACGAGAATCGATCTGAATTTCGTAAGGTCGCCTTCCTCGTTCATGGGGAAGTTCTTATAAAGGAATTCCGCTACAACAAGATCAAGTACTGCGTCACCGAGAAATTCAAGCCGTTCGTTTGAGATAAGTCCCGCTCGAATATGTTCTTTTTTAATGTTTACAAATGAGCGGTGAGTAAGAGCGGTTATAAAGAACTCTTTATTGTTAATAGAGTAGTGGATAGTCTTTTGGAACTTTTGGAAATCTATCTTTTTTGCGGTGCGTGCATAAACGGAATCCCTCTGGTCAGGTTTTTTAAAACCGGGGAGGAGCCTTTTTATACTTTTAAGGAATTTGAACATAATTTAGCTCGCGATCAAGCGTCGTTACTCTTCGTATTTTTTGAATATGATAGATGTATTATGTCCGCCGAAACCGGAATTATCCGAGAGTACGGTTTTTACATCCATATCCCTTGCTCCCTCGGTTACATAATCCAGGTCGCATTCGGGATCTTTTTCTTCGTAGTTAATTGTTGGGGGAACCTTACTGTCTTTGATAGTCAAAATAGAAGTTATTGCTTCAATAGCTCCGGCTGCTCCGAGGAGGTGACCAATCATAGATTTTACAGAATGAACAGGGATCTTATATGCTCTATCACCAAAGACGCGTTTTACAGCCATTGTCTCGTTTTTGTCGTTGTAGTATGTAGATGTTCCGTGCGCGTTTACAACGTCAATGTCATTCACTGTTAGATCCGAATCCTTTAAGGAGGCAATCATAGCATTAGCAAAACCTTCTCCTTCAGGAGCCGGCTCGGTAATATGGTAAGCGTCAGCGCTCATACCTATACCTGCTATTTCAGCATATATGGTTGCTCCTCTTTTTTTAGCTGACTCCAGCTCTTCGAGGATTAGAGTTGCACCGCCTTCACCCATAACGAATCCATCCCTGTTTTTATCGAAAGGCCGTGATGCCTTTTTAGGATCATCGTTTCTGGTTGAAAGGGCTTTCATTGCATTGAAACCGCCAACGCCCATAGGACAGATAACTGCTTCAGCGCCACCGGTAACCATCATATCAGCCATGCCTCTCTGTATTATCATTACAGAATCAATTATAGAGTGGGCGGAAGTAGTACATGCGGAAGTAGTCGCATAGTTAGGACCTTTTAATCCGTATTGCATCGAAATCCTGCCGGCGGCAATATCAGCTATAAGCATTGGGATAAAGAACGGGCTTATCCTGTCGGGATTGCCGTCTCTTTTGTAGAGATTATTCTGCTGTTTATCGTAAGTCCACATACCGCCGATACCAGAACCGTAGACAACACCAACGCGATTTTTATCGAACTGTTCGAAATCGACGCCGGAATCTTTTACTGCCATTTCTGTTGCTGCGAGCGCATACTGTGTGAACGGATCCGTACGCTGTGAAAGTTTTCTATCCATAAAATTTAACGGATCGAAATTTTTCAACTCGGCGGCAAACTTTGTGTCAAATTCAGTGGTATCGAAATACGTAATGAGGTCAACACCGCTTTGACCTGCTGTGAGATTTTTCCAGAAGTCCTGCAGGTTCAAGCCGATAGGACTTACAACACCTAATCCTGTGACAACAACTCTTTTTCTCATGTAATGGTTTAGTTAGAAAGGGAATTAAGCACCGTCACCGCTGGATAATTTGTTTTCAATATAACTAACAGCATCACCGACGGTTTGAATTGATTCAGCATCTTCGTCAGGAATCTTAATATCAAATTCTTCTTCAAATTTCATAACCAGCTCAACTGTATCCAATGAATCAGCCCCGAGATCATTGATGAAAGAAGCTTCAGGTGTTACTTTTGATTCTTCTACACCCAATTTATCGACAATTGCCTGTTTGACTTTAGCTTCTATTTCAGCATTTGACATAATGGTTCTCCTTAATGTTTTATAATTTAAATATTTAAGTTTGTTTTAGATTTTATGAATTTCGTAAAAATAAAGATATTAACTAAAATTATAAAGTGCTATTTGAATCAGAAAATTTTGCATGAATTTACTTCTTTTTAGTGCTATCAACACCTTCTGTTTCCTGATTTATCTTATCTTTAATTTTATTTAGTGCGTTTTCGAGCTCTTTTAATTGCTTTTCCTTTTGCTCTACTTCAAATTCCCTTTGTCTGAGCATCGATTCCTTCAATTCCATTTTTTGTTCAAAATCATTCATGTCCCAGTAGCCCAGGTCTTCAAAGTATCCTTTGAAAAGGAAATTATGTTTAAGAGCTTCCATATTTTGGTAAAAGCCTAGCGATCCCTGTTCGAGATTATAAGTAGTGGCATTTGTATTTTCTATAATGCCCTTTATATCATTAGCAAAAGCGGTATCGGTCAATAAAGTACCAACAAGACTCTGGCTTGAATTAAGTTTATTTGTTATGTCCTCTATATCACCAGTAATATTTCTAAGGCTGGTAGAGAACGTTGTAAATTCCGTTGAAACCTGGTCGATCGTTCCCGAGACTTTGGTAATAATATTATTAATCTTACCTGTTATTGAAGCATAACTATTCATAAGCGAATCAACATTGTTATAGAGACTTTCGTTATTGATAAGCTGTCCAAGAGTTCCCTTACCCTGATTTACTTTGTCGACGATATCAGCAATATCTTGTGCAATCTCCTCAGCATGTTTGGATGATGCATTCAGGTTCTCAATAACGTCATTGATCTCAACGGGTTCCTGTGATGGGAGGAAGTCACCGTCTTCAATATCCTTTGCACTCACTGTTCCCTGTGATATCTGCACTATTTTGTTTCCGACCAAACCGTCCGAGGCGATAATAACCTGTGAATCTTTTTTGATGAACTTTGTAACACTGCTTTTTACACGAAGACCTACGGTAACTTTATCAACCCCCGTTATGTTAACGCTTTCGACGGTTCCAACGTCAATACCTGAATATCTGACACTTGCACCTTCACCGAGTCCGCTTACAGTTTTAAAATCGGAATACACAATAATATTATCACCGAATAGGTTCTGCTGGTTTCCGATATAAAATATAGCAAATATAAATGCGGCTAATCCTGCGATCACAAAGAATCCGAGTTTGATAAACTTTGACTTTTCCATAACGTTTTATTAATGGTTAATAAAATTCGAAGAACCCTTTTACGAATTCATCATCCGATTTTTCGAGTTCATCAAAAGTACCTTCTTTAAAGAACGTCCCGTCCTTTAATATTTTGATCCTTGAAGATACTATTTTTGCGCATGGCATATCATGTGTTACAACGATAGATGTTACATCGAATTTTTCCTGCATTTTCACAATAAGTTCGCTTATTTCTTTTGATGTAGCAGGATCCAGTCCTGTTGTCGGTTCATCGTATAATATTATCTCCGGGCTTAAAATGAGCGTTCTTGCGAGCGCTATCCGTTTAAGCATACCTCCGGATAATTCCGAAGGCATTTTGTCTATAGCATCCAGCAGGCTTACCTCTCTAAGTACATTCTCAGCTTTCTCTTCCATCTCAGCTTCGCTTATTTTATCCGGCTGTCTTTCGAGAGGGAATTTAAGATTTTCTCTTACTGTCATAGAATCGTATAACGCCCCACCCTGGAACAGGAAGCCCATTCGCTGACGGACTTTTTCGAGCTGGCTTCTATTCATTCCCGTTATTTCTTCCTGGAAAGCATATACTTCACCAAAATCGGGTTTTAGTAGACCAATGATGCATTTTAAAATAACAGACTTACCAGTACCGGACTTACCTAATATAGAGATAGTTTCTTTTTTCTTGACAGCAAGGTGAATATCTTTTAATACCTGCTTACTGCCGAATGATTTTTGGATATCTTCAAGAAAAAGAATACTGTTTTCTTTCGTAAGCTTTTTTGGGTCAACCGGATCAGGGGGCGCCAATTTAAGGTCTTTATCATTTTGGTCGAGCTTATCCGTCATAGTAGTATTGAGGTTATCTGAACATTAATCATATCTATTATAATAATAGCCAGTGACGAAATGACAACAGCAGTATTTGCCGCGATTCCAACGCTTTCTGTTCCGCGATCCGCATTATATCCTTCGTAGCATCCTATTACACCAACAGCAAAACCAAAAAAGAATGTCTTTATGACAGATGGTAAAAGGTCCGAGAAATCTACGCTGGACAGTGATGACTGTATGAAAACCTGAAACGACATTCCGCCAGCCAATGTATTAACCGCGATAAATCCTCCCATAAGGGCAATAGTATCAGCATATATCACCAGAAGGGGAAGCATTATTGTGGTGGCTGCTACACGAGTAACGACGAGATAGTTATAGGGATTCGTTCCGGATATTTCCATAGCGTCTATCTGCTCAGTAACTTTCATGGAGCCAAGTTCCGCACCTATACTCGAGCCCACCTTACCGGCAAAAATCAGAGATGTGATCACCGGTCCGATCTCCAATATCACAGCGAGTGCTACCATAGAAGGAACAAGCGACTCTGCTCCGAAATCTGCCAGGGTAGGAATAGATTGTAGAGTTAATGTTAACCCTATGATGAAACCGGTTATACTTGTTAATCCGATAGATTTATATCCTATCTCAAAGCATTGACGAAGGAATTCTTTTGTTTCGTAAGGGGGCTTGATAAGTTCATAAAAGAATCTGAACCCGAACAGCACCATTGCCCATGACTTATAAAAGAGGTTTTGCAATGATAGAGGAAGATATTCCTCAAGAAAAGATTTATTTGTCGCTGATCCAGCCAAAGTGTAAGTTAATGCTTTCGTCTAATGTTTAGATCGATGAACGGGTTAGCGAGACCGATTATAACCCCGAACGAAAGATCGAAAATGTTATTCCTGTTTTTTGTAGGTATAACTGTGTAACGTGCTTTTACATGTGGAAAAATAAGCATTTTGTCATTCCTGATCGAGAAACCATAAGCTGCCTGCCCAAAGAATCCATCACTGTCGAAATCCGTAAAGTAGCCTCCGCCGAGGGATAATGCTCCGGTTGTTTGAAGCAAGTTGGAAGGTTCGATGTCCTTTGTCAGTATGTCATAATTTCCCGAAAATCGCAACTGGCTCTTATTGAGTGATCTGAAAATAAACGAATATTCAGCGCCGAGCCTGTATTGTCCAAAATCACCAAATCCTAGAGAAAGCTCCTTTGTCATTCCTACGGCGAGACCGTCTTCTACTAATAGCATGGGATTTAATAAATATAAGAAGATAACTATACCCAATGCAAGCGGGAGAGTGGAATTTTCCGGTTTTAGCGAAGGCGCATTTTCGGTATCAAGTTTAAGCAGTTTCAGCTCAGGCTGATTTTTTAAAAAGACAACAGAAGAATCCACGCTTTGAGCGTAAGACTGAACTGTAAAGGTCATAAGTAGGATAAAAAATATAACGATATTTCTAATGACCTTCTTCATGTTTAGTTTTGCATTAGCTCGTCAAACATTTTGTAATACTTCTGTGAAGCCTCGTCTGTGCTAATAGATATATCATCGTTGATCTTAATATCTTTTCCAGTTACGGTGCCGATTTCTTTTACAGGAACGCCGTTATTTTCACAAATAGAAATTATCTCGTCGATTTTATCTTTGTCGGCAGTAATTATTATCCTGCTTTGGGCTTCACCAAAAAGTTCAAAATCCTTTCTGTTTGCAAAGTCAATTCTGACATTACATCCTAAAAGATTCTTCTTATCCATTATGCAGGCTTCAGTCAGAGCAACTGCAATACCGCCTTCGGATGTATCATGTGCGGAATTTATTAGTCCTTTCTCAATTAGTTCAAGTGTGCAGTCCTGCAGAGCCTTTTCTTCATCCAGATCAATTTGAGGTGAATCACCGGTAACTTTATGGTGTATGAAGTTAAGGTACTCACTTCCACCGATCTCATTACAATTTTGTTTTCCAATTAATAGAATCACATCACCTTCTTTTTTGAAATTACTCGTCATCATTTTATTAATATCTTCTATCAAACCTATTATACCAATTGTCGGAGTAGGGTACACTGCAAAATCCTGCGACTCGTTATAAAAACTTACATTACCACCGGTAACAGGTGTGTCAAATTTGCGACATGCGTCACCAATGCCCCGTATTGCTTCCGCAAACTGGTAATACACTTCCGGATCGTAAGGATTGCCGAAGTTGAGACAGTTCGTAATGCCGAGGGGTTTCCCGCCGGTGCAGACAACGTTTCGGGCGCACTCACTGACTGCAGTAATACCACCCATGTAGGGATTCAGATAGACAAATTTACTGTTGCAATCAACTTTCATCGCGAGACCCTTGTTCGTTCCCTTTATTCTTACCACGGAAGCGTCTCCACCCGGGACGATAACAGTGTTTGTTCTGACTTCATAATCGTATTGTTTGTAAACCCAAGTCTTGTTTGCGATATTAGGTGATGTGAGAAGCTTAAGTAAAGTATCGTTGTAGTCGGAAGGTTCAGAAATAGTGTTTGGATCGAAGGAGCGTGTATCTTTAAGATACTCCGGTTCCTTTTGTTCGCGTGTATAAACCGGGGCTCCTCCACCAAGCACGAGGGCATCAGCTGGTACATCCGCTTCGAGCTCTCCTCGATGGTAAACCTTTACCCTGTCCTCATCGATTACTTCACCTATCTGCAAGCAGTTAAGATCCCATTTTTCAAAAATATCGATAGCTTCTTTCTCTTTTCCTTTTTCTACAACAACAAGCATTCTTTCCTGTGATTCGGAGAGCATTATTTCGTAAGCTGTCATGGTTTCATCTCTCAAGGGTACGTTATCGAGGTCGATCTTCATTCCGCATTTTCCTTTTGCGCTCATTTCGCTGGTTGAGCAGGTAATCCCCGCTGCGCCCATATCCTGTATTCCAACAACTACACCTGATTGTATTGCTTCTAGTGTGGCTTCGACGAGAAGTTTCTCTGTAAAAGGATCGCCAACCTGTACGCTCGGTCTTTTCGATTCAGATTTTTCCGATATTTCCTCGGAAGCGAAGGTTGCGCCGTGTATACCGTCCTTTCCTGTTGATGAACCAACAATAAAGACGGGGTTGCCTGTACCCATTGCTGTTGCGGTAGCAGTCTGATTATGCTTAACGATACCTACTGCCATGGCGTTAACGAGGGGATTATCCTGGTAGCATTGCTCGAAATAAACTTCACCGCTTACCGTAGGTACACCGAAGCAATTTCCATAGTCACCAATACCTTTAACAACATGGCTGAACAAATATTTTGTTCTGTCTATTTCTTTCTCGCTTGAATTTCCATTAGGTAGTATCTTACCGAAGCGCAAAGAATTCAAAGCTGCGATCGGACGGGCACCCATAGTAAATATATCTCTGAGTATTCCGCCAACTCCGGTTGCGGCGCCCTGGTAAGGTTCGACTGCGGACGGGTGATTATGCGATTCAATTTTAAAAGCAACAGCAAGACCGTCTCCAATATCGATCAGTCCGGCATTTTCTTCACCTGCGCCGACAAGAAGCTTTCCTCCTTCACGTGGAAGGGTCTTAAGCTGTTTTATGGAGTTTTTATAGGAGCAGTGCTCACTCCACATCACCGAGAAAATTCCCAGCTCTGTATATGTAGGTGTCCTGCCCAGTAAATCAAGTATTCTTTGGTATTCATCTTCCTGCAGACCTAACTCTTTTGCAAGTTCGAGATTGACTTCAGGGTAGCTCATTTATTAATCTTTTAAAGTTGTTATATTTTTTTGTTATTTCGATTATTGCTCTTGCCGCTTCATCCACGGACTTTACTTTGCATTTCACTTCAACATCATTATAATCACCACCTGAGCAGGGAAGTCCCAGGAAGAAACAGTAATCGGATTTGTGTTTGTATACTTCCACTTCATCACGATCAGAGATAGGGTCCGGACATCCTTCATACAGGTCGTAACTAAATCCTTGCAAAACATCGCCAAGAAACTCTCTTATAACAGGCGAGTTTGCCTTTTCAATTACAATGTCCTTATCTGTAGGAGTTGCAGTTACGTCCATTACTATAACAAGGTCATCCTTTTGGATGTCCTGCGCAACTTCGATAGCTCCGGCAAAGTCGGTTTCCTCGCCGTATGTAAGTTCTATCCAAACATCTTCAGGCTTTATTTCACCGCTAAAGTACGCCTTCATCGCTGCATACACACCTACGAAGTTATCAAGATATCCGACATAAGAATCGCCCTCGATTCTCAGTTTTGTTGTCTTAAAATTTGTATCAGAATGAGCAGAGATTAAGATCACTTATGAAAATTTTTAATTTGATCGAAATATTTCTTTTCGTAGAAAAGGGAAGTACCGGCTACAACCAGTACAGGTTTAAAGAATACGTTTATTATCGGCAAAAACATCATCAGAAATGCCATAGCGCCAAATCCATATGAGAGCAATCCGCCGGAATTTACGACGGAAAGCTTCTGCCTCAGCTTATAAAACCTTCGTGTCATTGGATAGTCAAGATAATCAAGCGCGTTAAAAAAGAACGAGAATGTGATTCCGAGAATGCTTGATAGAACCGTTCCAACCGCCGGAACGAAATTTAAAAAGAAGATAGGTACTATTATACAAATATTAAAAAGCTGTTTAAAAAACTCTGCTTTAATACTTAAGAAATTTTCCTTCCAGAATCCAAGGTTAGTTTCGTAGTTTGTATTCGTAATGATCTTTTCAACTGCTCTCGATATCCGGTCTTCAAAGGGCGCATTTACCAAACCGCCAAGTGTAATAAATAGAAGGTAGCAGATGAATAAAAGTACGATAAAAAATATCACCGATAACAGAGCATGAAACATAACCTGGATCACATTCGGGTCGCCGGTACCTGCCCCGGTAATATCCTCGGATATTCCGTATAGCCAGCGGTATGTAAAGAAAAAAATAGTCCCGTAAATTACCAGATTAAGTATGATCGGGACTATTGAATATAGTATTATCTTTGGTTGCTTAAAGAAAAAACCCAAACTTCTTATCGGGTAAAAGAACCCGAAGAAGAAATCTCTCATTATCTATTTAATAGCGTTCGTAAGATTATCTTTCAGATCTAATTTTTCCCAAGTGAAATCAGCATCGTCTCTTCCGAAGTGTCCATAGTTCGAAGTCTTTCTGTAAATAGGTCTCTTTAACTGCAATCTTTCGATGATCCCTTTTGGGGTCATATCGATTTCATTCTTAACGATGCGCGCAAGTTCTTTATCGGGAAGTTTACCTGTGCCGTGTGTATAAGCGTAAACCGATACAGGTTCAGCTACTCCAATTGCATATGAGAACTGTAACAAGCATTCGTCAGCAAGCCCGGCTGCAACAATATTTTTAGCAATATGTCTCGCTGCGTAGGTCGCGCTCCTGTCCACTTTGGATGGATCTTTTCCTGAGAATGCTCCGCCTCCATGAGGAGCTCTACCGCCGTATGTATCAACAATTATCTTTCTGCCTGTTAGTCCCGTATCACCGTGCGGACCACCAATGACGAATTTTCCGGTCGGATTAATGTGGAATTTTGTTTCATCATCAAGCAGATGTTCAGGAATAACCCTCTTTATTACTTTTTCAATAACATCTTCACGGATAGTTTCCTGTGATACGTCATCATCGTGCTGAGTGGAAATAACAACCGCATCAACTCGTTTTGGCTTAGCATTGTCATCATACTCGACTGTCACCTGTGATTTAGAATCCGGTCTGAGATAAGGCATAACGTCGTGGTGATGTTTCCTTATGTCAGCAAGCTTCTGCACAAGTTTATGAGCGTAATATATCGGCATTGGCATAAATACGTCCGTTTCATTATTAGCGTAACCGAACATTATTCCCTGGTCACCGGCGCCACCTGTATCTACTCCCATTGCAATATCGGGAGACTGTTTATTTATGCACGACAATACGCTAATCGAGTTGAAATCAAACCTGTATTCTCCTTTTGAGTAACCAATATCACTAACGACCTGTCTTACAATGTGGGGAATATCAACGTAGTGTGTTGTAGTAATTTCACCGCCAACTACCACCATTCCCGTTGCGCAAAAAGTTTCACACGCTACTCTTCCATCCGGATCATGGGTAAGAATATCATCCAGCACCGCATCCGATATCTGGTCACTTACTTTATCGGGATGTCCTTCACTTACAGATTCCGATGTAAAAAAATACGACATGAATTATTTCTCCTATATTAAAATAAATTTATTGTTCTTCTTCTTTTAAATGACCCTCTTCCGGCTTAGTATACGCCGAGGGGTCTACACTCTCGAGTACAAGCTCTGCAATATCCTTAACAGCAACAGTTTCAGCTTTCTCTTTAGCTTTTACACCATCGGTAAGCATCGTCATACAGAATGGACATGCAGATGCGATCGTAGTTGCACCAGTTTCCAATGCTTCCTCTGTTCTTTCTATATTAACGCGTTTGCCTTCATGCTCCTCCATGAACATCCTGCCGCCTCCGGCGCCACAGCACAAACCCTTGTCTTTCGAGCGAGTCATCTCTACTACATCAATGCCGGGTATTGATTCCAGTGACTCTCGCGGAGGGGTATAGACATTATTATACCTGCCAAGATAGCATGAGTCGTGATATGTTGTTTTGGATTTAATTTCTTTTTTTGGAGTAATCTTTTTCTCCTCTAACAGCTTGTCTATGTATTCAGAGTGGTGAGTAACGTCCAACTCTAAACCAAATTTTGAATATTCGTTTTTCAACGTATGCATGCAATGTGGGCATGCCGTTACAACTTTTTTTACTTTGTAATTTTTAAAAGTCTCAATATTCTGCTCGATAAACTGTACCGCGAGGAATTCGTTACCAAGCCTCCTTGCAGGGTCGCCCGTGCATTTTTCTTCACTGCCGAGTACTCCAAATTTTATTCCTGCTTCGCTAAGAAGTTTAGCGAACGACTTTGTAACGTTCCTGTACCTCTTGTCGAAAGCTCCCGCGCATCCGGACCAAAAAACGACATCCAATTCTTCAGCAGAACCTATCTCACTCAGTTTTTTGAGCTTATTATCTTTATTCTCCTGCTCCATTTCTTTGGAAAGCTCATCTATCCATTCATTTCTAGCATCTGCTCCGAATGCCCATGGCGATTCATTGTTTTCAAGGTTCTTGAAGACGGTATTGAGCTCAGGAGGGAAGTCGGATTCCATCATTGCGAGGTCTCTCCTCATATCAACGATAGACGTAACATGGTCGATCATTACGGGGCATTCCTGTACACATGCTCTGCACGTAGTGCAAGCCCAGAGTTCCTGAGGAGTTATGTAGTCGTGAACGAGATCTTTGTCAAGTATCGGGTCTTCTTTAATACCTTTAACAGCGAGGGGACCTTTGTCTTCAACGCGTCTTCGTATTTTTGTTACGATCATCTTCGGGTTCAGCATCTTTCCGGTCAAATTGGCAGGACAGACCTCGGTACATCTTCCGCACTCCGTACATGTATAGCCATCCAGCATCTGTTTCCAGGTAAGGTCTTCGATGTCTTTTACGCCGTATTGTTCGATGCTCTCGTCCTCAAAGTTGATCGGTTTCAGCACTCCGTTCGGTTCAATACGGTAATTTGAAAAGAAAGTATTTGGCACCGATGAAAGCACGTGGAAGTGTTTCGAATAGGGAAGATAGTTTAAAAACGAAAGCACAACTATATTATGTCCCCACCAAAAGAACCTGTACATAAATTCCGACCCATTACCACCGATGAGATTTGCTATCATAGTGGAAATCGGTCTATAACCCGTGGACTCGCCCAGCATTATTCTTTCGACGCTTGTTCCGAACATCGTTACCATTACGAGTAATATCAGTAAAAGTATGAAAGTTGCATCGAGGCGAGAACCGCTGCTAATATTTTCGAGTCGCTTTGGAGTACCGACATATCTTCTGATCAGCGATAGAGTCACTATCACAAATACCAGTGCTCCAAAGAAATCCTGTGTGAATGTAATAACGTTATATAGAGGTCCGAGGAAAGAGAGTGAGAATCCGGGGAAGAAACCTTCAATGAATCCTTCGAGCACTACAATACCAAGTACAAGGAATCCCCAATAGATACAGAAATGTAAAAATCCCGCGAATCTTCGTCTAAATAATTTTGTCTGGAGAAAGGCGATCTCGAACGTATTAATAAGCCTTTGCTTGATATTATCCCACCTGTTTTCGCTCTTCCCGAGTTTTAGGTACGAGAGGAAATTCTTTACCGAATATGCAAAAAATCCCAGCGCTCCGAAAAGAACTATCGCAAATATGATGGTATTTATCATTCAGCGGGATTATTAAGAAATTGTTAATAGCATAAGTTATGTAATATGTAGGTAATTTTAAAGATAATTAAGAGGGAATTACCTTCTTACGAAGTAATATATCATTACTTTCTCCGGAATTACAATAAATGTCTCTTCCTGCTTCATATCGAAGCCGATCGCATTCATCGAGGATACAATGTTGTCATATCCATCCCTTCCAAGCGAGCTGTAATCCAATACCAGCCATAAATTTTCAATGCTTTTGTTATTATTTAAGGAATCTACGATACCTTTAAGGCTGTAGTCAATTATAATCGGAGCGGGGAGGTTGGTTTCTTCTCTTTTATTGAGATATTTGATAGACCAACCCATGTAGTGAGGCTCAACAACAACATAATCACCGTCGTGATAATTCTTCTCCAGATATTGAATGATCTGCCTGTAATCGTTGTTTTTAAAGTCCATTTCATACTCGAACTTAGTACCTACCGCACTGACCAGTATAAAAAATGTTATAATAGTATATGATATCTTTTTATTTTTGAGTGATAGTGCAAATATCACATAGGACATAATAAAGAAGGGGATAATGATACTGATATATCGTGATAACAGAAGACTGTTCTTATAAGAGATAATGACCGCAATGATCATAGGTATTGCAAAAAATGTGGTAACGACAGCAGTATCACCTATAATCTCTTTTCTTTTTATCATGATTACGAATAGTATGCAGTAAATAATTACGAGAGAAAGCGTAACATAATTAGAAATATGATAGATAGATGCAGACTTATAATAAATGAAGTAGCTGAAGAATATCTCACGAAAGAATGCGAAAGTATTCAATGTAAGTGATGAAAAGTCCTGCGGGGTTCTCCAGGATTGTCCTTTAGACACCTGTCCAAAGAACTCCGAAAACCATGGTATATAAGATAGGAGGATTATTATAAAAAGAGGAGCAAAGGTTTTTAATAACGTGAAATCGCTTTTTGCTCTGATCTGTCGGTATAATACTATCAATCCCTCTGTTAAAATAACCAGAAAAGCAAAGTAATGTGTGTAAATTGCAAATACAGAGAAAAGTACAAAAAGGATGCTTGCCCGCTTGCTTCTACTTTGAAGTAAAATCATGAAAAAGTAAACGGAGCCAAGACAAAGGAAAGTATTCATCATGAACATGCGTACTTCCTGAGCGTAGTGAATATTGACAGGGGATAATGCATAAAGAATAATTATTGCAAATACTTTCACGTCATCTTTTAAAATGTCCTTAGAAATTCTATATATAAATACCAGGCTCAGAATGCTAAAGAATACTGACAGGGACCGCATTGCAAAAACAGAATCAGAAAAAATGGCTGTCCAGCCCTTAAGGACAATATAAAAAAGGGGAGGGTGTATATCGCCGGCTGCTGCTTTTATTATTCCGGCAATGCCGTACAGGGATGTATTCCATGAGTATATCTCATCGAACCACATGTTCTTGTTCTCGATCAGATTTACCCGCAGGTATAAGGTAAATAGGAAACCCAGCAGTATGAGTATTTTACCTTTGTCTATTTTCAAAATTTATTCGCCGATGAATTGTACGATTATTCGCCTCGTGCGTTCCCTGTTATCAAAATCCAGGAACACTACCTGTTGCCAGGTGCCGAGATAAAATTCTCCGTTGCTGAATGGTATTGTCAAAGAGGATTTGTATAGTGAAGATCTCAAATGTGAATGTCCGTTGCCGTCACCCCATGTATCATTATGATGATATTTCTTGTACTGAGGTATTAATTCATCAAGAAATTCAGGGATGTCTTTGATTAGTCCCGGCTCGTACTCCACTGTTGTTATAGCTGATGTTGAACCGATAGAAAACACCGTGCACTGTCCCTGGTTCATACCTGTCTCTCTCAAAAGATCTATCAGGTCGTCAGTGAGATTTATAATATCACAGTTACCTCTGGTCTTCTTTATTATTTCATTTGTGGAGATCCTTATCATACTTTCTTAAAGCTTTTGTGGTTAAGGATAACATTAATTCCCTTCATTACGAGGTCTTTATCGACAATGTCAAAGCACTCTGTATGATGCGAAATATAGTCGGAGTAACCACCTGTTCCAATTACAAAGAGATCTTTATATCTCTTCCTTAATTCACTTGCGGCTCCTTCGATAAAGAAAATCGTTTGTTGAACTGTACCTCCAGCAATACTTTCCTTTGTACTGTTAAAAATAAGTCCCTCCTTGAACTTTGTGCCCGGTTTAGGCAGGGGAGTGTTTGTTAAAAGCCCCTGCATTCCTACTTCTATCCCCGGCGCAATGCTTCCACCGATGAATTCGCCGTTTATTATAAGATTTAATGTGGTTGCTGTTCCCAGGTCTATTACCAGTATTTGAGGTTTTTTATAAATATAGTATGCGGCATTAATAGATGATACTCTATCATTACCGAGTCTGCTTTTGTAGGTTATCTTTACATACGGGGAGGTCTTATTATCAATAAATACGGCGCCGCTTTTTTTAAATTTTTCCTCTAGTTCTTTTTTGATGTGAGGGTTTGTAACAGATATTCCGGTATTACCGATCGTGCCAGGTGTTATATATAGAGAAGAGTAGCTTCGCAGAACTTTAGAAAACTCGTCCTTGAATTTACTTTTGTCGTACTTGTAGGCTTTCTTTTTTTGAATATTTACATCATCCTTTGAAAGCCCAAGTTTGATATTAGAATTACCTATATCTATTAAGAGATTTTCTCTCATATATTCAAAAAAAGCGCAAGAGGTTACCCTTACGCTTTTAATATCAAATTTATAATTCTAATTCTATAAAGAGAATTCAATCCCCGCCGTTAAAAAGTATCCGGAAATATTTCCTTGAGGTTGAACATCGCTAACAATAATCTTGTACTTACCATCAAAGAGCAGGTTATAGTTTGTTCCAACATCATAGAGTCTTATACCTCCCCCTACGTCAAGTCCAACTTTAGTAACTGTTTGAACTTTATTGTCATAGAAATTTATTCCGATGCCACCGTCAAGGTAGGGTTCAAGTTTTCTGTCATTTGAAAGCCTGATCCTTGCGAGTCCACATATTTCAAAATTACTGGAGTTTTCTACTCTCCAGTAGTTTGCTTGCGGAACAAAGGAAAATCCTCCGTAACTGACATTAGCAAACATGCCAATCGTCAGTCCCGTATTATCTTCTACAAAGGCACCACCAGCCTGAACACCCAGTGTAATGATAGTACCGGTTGCATTAGGGGATAGGTAAGTAGAGTTTACTCTTTCGTTAAGTGAAATTTTGTCCGCGTCTTTGCTCATTTTTTCAAGGTCAGCAAGAGATTGAGCCTGCGAGATATTTACGAAAATTAAAGTGATAAACGTTAGTGCTAATATTGTTTTTTTCACTATTGGTTTATTTTGATTTCTAAAAGAGTGAATACAGGATTCTATTTTTAAGAACTAATTTAAATTAGGGTTTATTTTTTTAATTTCATCTCGTAATACGGCTGCTCTTTCATAGTCTTCTTTCGATATTGCCTCATCCAATTCATGTTTTAGTTTATTCAGTTTTCGGTTTTCGGTCGAAGTTTCTTCCGCGACTTCTTCCTCTTCATATTCGGAGCCATCATCATTTTTTGAAGCACTCTCTTCTCCCTCCGGCAGAAAACCTACTTCATCCATAATAAAGGATGCAACGTATATCGGTGCAGAGAATTTAAGCGCGATCGCAATAGCATCGGATGGTCTTGCGTCAATTTCATCCACAGCGGCGACGTCAAACTTTATTTTTGCATAAAACGTGGAATCCTTGAGGTCGTTGATAGTAATGCTTGATACGTTATAGCCGAAGGTTTCTATTATGTTTTTAAGGAGATCATGTGTAAGCGGTCTGGGAGGTTTTATTCCTTCAAGTTCGAATGCAATAGCCTGTGCTTCGGATTGACCAATAATGATCGGCAGTCTTCTTTCTCCCCCAACTTCTTTTAAGATGATGGCGTAGCCACCACCCTGCATTGTCGAAGACAGGGATAATCCGAATATGTCCACCTGTATTACGTCGTTATCCATGTATCTCTTTGGTTCTTAAATATTAATACATTAACTAAGATAAAAAGTTTCGTGAATCTTTCAATATCAATTGGATAATACATTTTTTAGCTCATCTTTGAGTGCTGGTAATATCTCAAATACATCACCAACAATTCCATAATCGGCTATTTGAAATATCGGTGCATCTTTGTCCTTATTAATGGCGACAATACATTTAGCAGATGACATACCCGCCAGGTGTTGAATAGCTCCACTGATACCACATGCTATGTATAGATTTGGTGAAACGGTTTTGCCTGTCTGCCCAACTTGCTCTGAATGAGGTCTCCATCCGGCATCTACCACTGCCCTCGAAGCTCCCGTTGCGGCTCCAAGTACTCCCGCCAGGTCTTCAATGAGATTCCAGTTTTCGGGACCCCTCAGTCCTCGTCCGCCGGATACAATTATACTTGCTTCTGCTACATCCAGTTTTTCTGATGAAACCTTTGTCTCTTTGACTACAGATCTGAAATCATCCTGAGTGATATTAAGAGAACCTACATCGACAACCTCAACTTCAGCGCTTCCGTCGCCAGTCTTTTCTGCTTTGAATACATTTGGTCTCAAGGTGAGTACGATCTTGTCACTATTAAATGCAACTTTAATATAGCTCTTTCCAGCAAAAACAGGTTTCTTTGCGATTATTTTCCCACCATCGACCTGTATATCAACACAGTCAGGACAGATAGCGGATTCATTTTTTACAGCAACTCTTGGAGCAAGGTCTTTGCCAAGGGATGTTGCTGACATAAGGATAATATCCGTATCCTGACGTTTTGCTATTTCACTAATGACCTTTGCAAATGCAGACTGGGAATATTCAAAACCTGACGTTCCGCTTTTACTATTGAGGTCGTTGAGATCAACAACTAATACTTTTTTTGCACCAAAAGCGCCAAGATTTTTTGCTTCATCTTCAATGCCTGAACCTATTGCCAGAACTTCGAAATCGGAACTGAGTTGTTCGGCAAGTTTCTTTGCTTCGGTTACTACTTCCTGAGCCGGGTTTTTAAATTTTCCGTCTTTCGCTTCAGCTACTGCTAATATCTTATTTGACATATTCTATTTTTAAACTCGTTTAGATTTTAAATTACTTTTGCTTCTTCACGTAGAAGCTTCACTAATTCCGGTACGGATGCCGCGCCGTCGTTGAATATCTTTCCTTCACCTTTTGCCGGAGGTAAACTCATTTCCAATATTTCATATGTATTACCGGTGTAAGTAGGGGGGACTTCCTCTATCGTTTTCTTCTTAGCAGCCATTATGCTTTTCAGATTAGGATACCGCGGTTCGTTCAGTCCCTTTTGAGCACCTATGACAGCCGGCAACGAGGTTTCCACTATCTCCTTACCGCCTTCAATTTCTCTTTCCGCAGTGATCTTTCCATCATTTATTTCCATCTTTACGACGACATTTACGCATGGAAGGTTTAACATTTCCGCTACCATTTTTGGCACTACCATTCCATCATAATCGATTGACTGTTTTCCGAATAGGATCAGATCAGGATTTTTATCTTTTAAATAGTCAGCAATATTTTTTGCAGCAGTATATGAGTCGAAGTTATCGGTATCGGATTTGATTAGAACACCATTTTCAATACCCATCTGGAAAGCCTTCTTAATAGCTTCTTTAGCTTTATCTGTTCCAAAGGAGATGGCGGTTGTGGTGGAACCTCCTTTTTCCTGGAGCTGTACAGCTTCCTCTACCGCAAATTCATCGTAGGGGTTAATTATAAAGCTTACCCCGTTTTCATCTAAAGATTTTCCATCGGATGCAACTTTTACTTTAGTAGTGCTGTCCGGTACTAATGAAACGCAAACAAAAATGTTCATATTTAATTATTAAAGAGTGGTTTGTATTGATTATTTAAAAACAAAAATAGGCTTAATGGAATGCAAAATCAATTTCAAACGCAATATACATCACCTGTATATATATGAAACGATTGATTTTAAAAGTTATTGGGGTGAAAGTTAGCGGCTAAATAAAAAAGAGTCTTTGAAAAATCAAAGACTCTTACTCTAGTAGCGGGAGAAGGATTTGAACCTCCGACCTTCGGGTTATGAGCCCGACGAGCTACCAGCTGCTCCATCCCGCGGTATAAATAAATATAGACATTTTACGTTTAACATTCAATGAATAGGGCAATCCCATTATCCATATAGGATTTCTGCGTTTCTAAGCTCAAAGTTATCTTTTTGTAAAGTGATTTTATTCATAAAATTTCACTTGACAAATGTGATAATTTATATTAATTTTGTTGTAGATTGATTCTACAACATTTTTTCTAATAAAAATCAAGGAAATGAACGCAGAAGTATTAGAGATTTTAGGTAGTGAATGTATAATATTCCCGAAAATAATAAGGCTTGACATTTAAATTTTTTTGTTCTAATTTTGTCGTAGATTAATTCTACAACAATATTGAAGCTATATAAAATGTTAACAACGAAATTAAACAGAACGCCCATGGGATTTATAATTTTCCCATAAGATCACTGTTAAAATCACGGGAATCGTTTTCGTGAAAGATTTATCTTGACAATTAAAATGGAATTTCCAATATTGTTGTAGGAAATTTCTACAACAATATTGAGACAGGCATTGTAAGCGGTTATGCTTGCATTGACCTGTTTTAGTGTTAGGTTTATGGGGTAGGTTTACTGGTAGTATTTTACAATAGCCTATTCTTATACGAGGGTAATCTAAATTGGGAGTGCAGTGTGTTCATTTACGCATGGTGCATTTGAAAAAACCCAATATTTATATTACATATTGCAGAACACTGCATATGCAATATAGGTTATCTCGTTAAAGATTAAAACAATAAAACGCTAACTAATTTAATTGTCTGTCCTTTGGAAAATTTAGATGAGATAAAGCTTTACTTAAAGAAAATTGGATTCACAGAGAATGAATCGAAGGTTTTTCTCGCTCTTTTAAATGGCAGTCAGATGAGTGCATCTGAGGTAGCAAAAGCTGCCGGGATCAGAAGAACGGATATATATGACATACTTAAGGTATTTGTGGAACGCGGATACTGTAATGAGATAGAAACAAATACTATCCTAAAGTATGAAATCATAGATCCACGTGTAATATCTGATAAGATCATACATGATATTAAAACAGAATCGAGCCAAAAAATCGACGATGCATCTGAATTATTGAAAAAGGTAATACCGTTCTATAATACTGGAGGCAACTATGGTAAATCCATGAACATTGAACTGGTCCGTGGATTTAATAAACACAGGATGATCAGATTTATGGAACTTATTAAGAACTCAAAGGAAGAAATACTCATGATGAATAGGATGGAAGGGGAAGTCTCTAAAGAAGCCGATAATATAACACAAGATTTTATTAGAAGAGGTGGAATATATCGTTCGATTTACGAGGTGAGTTTAAATTTTAAAGTTAAAAGAGACGAGAAGTATACTGGTGTAACTTTAAATGAGTTCATTGATATATGTAAATTTTACGAAGAAAATGGAGAGCAAATTCGGCTAACAAAAATGTTAACAGTCATCCTGGTAGTTTTTGATCGTGAAATTGTGTATTTGAATATTCATGATAAGAGTATTCCAAAGCATAATAAAACAGATATTATTGTAAGGAATAAAGAGTTTGCTCAGTTCTTTGTAAATATTTTTGAACTTTGTTGGAACCAATCATTCACCGTAGATGAATTTAGAGAAATGTCTTTAATAAAGTCAAGTTCTGCCTAATTTGAAATATAGATAATACTAGATTACTCAAAATACTGATAAATAAAAAACAAATTTAAAAAACAAAAAAGCCGTAAAATCGGCAAGGAGATTTAAAATGCAAAACTTAAATCCAATTATTCCAACTTTTAGTCCAATTATTCCTACGTTTAATCCAATTATTCCAACTCACAATTGTGATGTTGAAATGGGTAGCCCGATTATTCCTACTTTCGCTCCAATAATCCCTACTTGCAGCGAACCCATAATTCCAACTTGTTAATTAACAAATTTTAAAATTAAAAGTAGAGAATAACTCGGAGGACATAAAAATGTCGAATAAAATAAAAAGTTTAATAATTATAATTGCAGTATTTTCATTCGTTTCACTCGGTGCAACGTTTGATACTACAAATATCAACAAAGTTGATAAATCATTTGTAGATGGACCTTTATTTCCACCAAATGACGGGATGGGTCCATTATTACCACCAGATGATCAGCATAACACACAAATAATTCTTGCTGATAATCCATTACTTCCGCCAGATGACGGGATGGGTCCATTATTACCACCGGATGATCAGCACAGTGCGCAAATAATTCTTGCTGATCTAGATATGCCATTATTACCGCCAGATGATGGCGATGGTCCATTATTACCACCTGATGATGTGTCATCGGTTACAATACAACTTGTAGACGTTCCAATGCTGCCGCCGAATGACGAGGACGGTATTATTTTCCCGAATCCTGTACCGCCTACAACAAGTGCAGTAACATCTATTTCTTAATAGGTGATAAAATTAACGTGTGAATAGAACGATCAAATACAAATACTGAGATAAAAAAATGAAAAGAATAATTACCATACTAGATCATATTATTTTTCCCGGTACTGAGAAACAAAAAGGCAGTAAATAAATTCGATCAGGGAAATTAAAATGATGACAAAAATGAAAACTGACCAAACGAACATAACAGGTGCCGCAGAACGTGTGGCTGAATTTGACGGCATAAGGTTTTTTATGCTGCCTGCAGGATCAGATATGTATAATTTCCCTAACTTCCGTGTGAATTACAAAGGTACGAGCGCAGTATTTTCTATCGATGAGCCCGCGCTCGTTAAAGGTAAACTGCCCGTTGATATTTCGATAAACATTCTGAAATGGGCAAAGGAACACCAGAACGATCTTTACAAAAATTGGGAAAGTATGCCTCCCAAGAAGGCTGTTTGAATGATTAATGCTATAAGGGATAAGGAATTGAATTACGAGTTTTATACAAAGAACATTCTTATTATTGAGGAGAAGAAAAGAGTTTTGCCAGATAAGTGAGGGTGAAATGTTACCATTTAACCTCCTGATGAGCCTGTGGATTCTTTCCACAGGCTTTTTTATTTTTGTCTATAAGCAAACTGATATTAGAATTTGAACGATTTCACTCTATTCAATCTTCCTCACATTATTGTCCTGATACTGACAGTGGTATTTTCGTTTGCGTTTGCCTATACTGCCAGGAAGTTCCCATCGACCGAAAAGACGCTCTCATGGACACTAATAATTTTAATTATTATAACTACCTCAGCATTTATTGCAGATAAATATGCTAACGGATATCTCTCGATCAAAGGTAACCTGCCAATGCAACTCTGCGACTGGGTCATCATTTTAGTAATTATTACTTTTATAACACGTAGTCAATACTCATATGAGACAGCTTATTTTTGGGCTATGGGCGGAACGCTTCAGGCTCTAATAACCCCCGATATAACGGTAAACTTCCCATCACCAGGTTTTATAATTTTCTTTGTTAATCATTCCAGTATTATAATCAGTATAATGTACTTCACCTTTGCATTTCGGTTGCGTCCATACCCGGTTTCAATAAAGCGGACCTTTATTTGGACACAAGTTTATTTTATTTCGGCTTTGTTAATAAATATTGTTCTCGGAGCCAACTACGGCTTTATAATGTATAAACCAGAGCAGGGGAGTATTTTGAATTTTATGGGTCCGTGGCCTTATTACCTTATTTCTCTTGAGATCCTTGCACTAATCTCCTTCTTTATTTACTACTTGCCTTTTTATATTAATGACAAACTATCTAAGTCTACCAAATAATCTGCAAGTTTTTCTTCCGGTTATCGTCAAATCTACGTATTGAATTTAAACATTAAAAGATAAAGAAATGAAAACCAAGATGATTTTGGGGATAGTATTTATACTTCTCCTTTCAGTTAGTTCCTTTGCCCAGCCTAAGGGAGATTTTCCCGGTGATAGACCAAAAATGAATCCTGACGAAATGGCAGAGAAAACCGCCGACAGGTTAAAAAAGGATTTGAATTTAACCGACAGTCAATATAACTCTGTATATGAAGTCTACAAAAACCATTTTTCCGAAATGAAGAATATTATGGAAAATTTTTCAAAGAATGAAGACGACATGCAGAAAATTATGGATCAGAAGCAAAGTGAATTGAAGACCGGGATGTCCAGTATTTTAAACGATGATCAGATGGAAAAATGGGAAGAAATTCATAAAGAGATGGGGCAGAGACAAGGTCCTCCAGGGGACAGGCAAGGACCTCCTCCTCGTGATAGATAATTAGTATCAAACTTAGTATATTTTATCTGTCATATAATAGAACATGAGGACAATAATTATATTTTGCTGTTTGCTTGTTGCAGTGAGTTCAGCAGACGCGCAAAGAAAATTTGGTGATAAACCTAAAAAACCGAATCCAGAGAAGGAAGCGTCTGCTGTAACAAGTATTTTGATAAAGGAGCTTGACCTTACTAACGAGCAGGCAAATTCCGTTTACGACATCTATGTTGAGTACTATAAGAATCTGGATGATATGATGAGAAAAAATAAAGATATGGATCAGAATGAATCAGCTACTGCTATGGATAAGGCCACAGATAAACTTAGGGACGAATTGACCGCCGTACTGACCACTAATCAGATGGATAAATGGGAGAAATTTCAGGAAAATTCGCGTCAATTTATAAGAAAAGGGCCTCCAAGATGATTAAACCAAATATTGGTATTCTTTGTCAAACACTCAGAATTTAGAATTTTTTGTAAATCAAATGCTTTATTATGACAAAGAAATTAATCTTAGGTCTTGTATTACTGCTGACTTTTGCGGTTGGTTCGTCTTTTGCCCAAAACAAAAACGGAGATCATAAAAAACTATCTCCTTCTGAAAAGGCTACAAAGGTTGCAGATAAAATGAAAACGAATCTCAATCTGACAGATTCGCAATATAAATCCGTCTATGATATATTCTACAATCACTTTACCGAAATGAGTTCGATGAAAGATCAGTATGATAAGTCAAAGGATGAATTTAAAACTGCAAGGAAAGAGAAAAGGGAACAGCTTAAGAAACAGCTCTCCGGTGTATTAACTTCAGATCAGATACAAAAGATGGAGGAGAACAGGAAGAACCATAAAGGTAAGAATAAAGGTAAACACAAAGGAAAGAACAAAGATAAGTCAGATAGACCTAGTAAAGAGTAAACTTTAAGTTTTACGATTACCTATAATTCCCCATAAAAACTCAAAAAGCCTTCATGATTATTCGTGAAGGCTTTTCCTTTTTGTAAACAGCTTTACAATTTCTTAATCTTTCGGGATTTCTCTTTTTAAATTAATGTTAAATAAAGACATGGTGCTTTACAATTTCTTAATGATAATTTAACATTAAGAATACCCCTTATACATATATTGGAAACATCTATTAAATAAAATTAATGTAATGAAAAAGTTTATCCCGGTATTATTGCTCCTGTTCATATTTTCCGGATGCGGAAAACAGGACAACAAAATGCTCGATAAAGGCAATGAAGAGGGAACAACCGGCGAACAAATTAACGGTGCCGGTGCAACGTTTCCTTTTCCTGTTTATTCAAAATGGTTCACTGAATATGGAAAAGTGAATCCCGATGCAAAGATCAACTATCAGTCTATCGGAAGCGGTGGTGGTATCAAACAGCTTACCGAAGGAACGGTTGACTTCGGAGCAACGGACAGCCCGATGAAAGAGGAGGAACTTAAAGCTGCTGAAGATAAGAACCATTCTAAGGTAATTCATATCCCAACTGTTATAGGTTCGGTTGTGCTTGCTTACAATATTCCCGGGGTAGATCAAAATCTAAACTTAACTCCTGAAGCAGTTGCAGGTATCTTTCTTGGTACGATCAAAAAATGGAATGACCCTGCAATTAAAGAGTCGAATCCTGATGTTAATTTGCCTGATGCCGATATTATTGTGGCACACAGAACCGACGGAAGCGGTACCACATTCGTATTTACCGACTATCTCTCCAAAGTTAGTGAAGACTGGAAGAATGGTCCGGGTACAGGGAAGGACGTTAAATTTCCTGTAGGCCAGGGTGGTAAAGGAAATGAAGGTGTTACCGGATTGATAAAACAGCTTGATAATTCTATTGGATATGTAGAGTATGTTTATGCAGTACAAAATAATTTAAAGTTTGCACATATTAAGAATAAGAACGGAGAATTTGTTGCTCCGACACTCGAGTCCACCACAAAGGCAGCTGCAGGCGCAATTACTGAAATGCCTGATGACATGAGAATGTCAATCACTAATGCAGCAGGAGAAGGTGCGTATCCGATCGCTAGCTTTACATATATTATTCTTTACGAAGATCAAAAGAACGAATTCAAGGGTAAGACTCTTAAGGCGTTCCTTACATGGGCATTAACTGACGGAACTCAATATGCTAAAGACCTTGGTTATGCTCCGCTCCCCGATGCAGTGAGGGAAAAGGCAATGCAAAAGATTAACAGTTTAAAATACGACGGTAAAGTATTAAACTAATCCGGAACGATTAAATTTTTATACTATTACTTCCCAGCCTGAAAATACGAAAGAAATTAAAAGCAAAAAGAGGCTGAGTGATCTATTGTTCGAAAACACGACGCTTCTTTTTGCTTTAATTATCATTGCACTGCTCCTGTATATGATATACGAAATGTATCTATATTCAGATGAGTCTAGAACAATGTTTGGCTGGGATTTTATTTTTTCGAAGAACTGGGAACCGAATAAAGATGAGTTTGGTGCTCTTACTTTTATTTACGGTACGATTGTTTCATCTCTTATAGCGCTCGGAATCGCTCTTCCGGTTAGTCTTGGCGTAGCTATCTTCCTATCTGAGCTAGCTCCAAATGTTATTAAGTCCACATTCAGCTTTTTAATTGAAATACTGGCAGCTATCCCAAGTATAGTATATGGTTTCTGGGGTATATTTGTCTTTGCCCCTTTTATGAGGGAAAGCGTTCAACCATTTCTCCAAAATTATCTTGGATTTATCCCGTTTTTTAAAGGGACTCCATATGGTACAGGAATGCTTACTGCCGGGATCATACTTGCGATAATGATCATACCGACAATATCAGCAATCTCACGAGATGTTTTAAAAGCAATACCTGTATCTCAGAGAGAGGCGGCATATGGGCTTGGGGCAACACGCTGGGAAGCGATAAGAATGGCTTTGCTTAATGCGAGAAGTGGAATACTGGGAGGTACTGTATTGGGATTTGGCAGAGCGGTCGGTGAGACTATGGCGGTAACAATGGTGATAGGTAACAGGGCGGAAATAAATCTGTCGTGGTTCGAGCCCGCATATTCGATGGCGTCGGTTATAGCTAACGAATTTGCTGAGGCATCTAGCCAGCTTCATATAAGTGCCCTTATAGAAGTCGGTTTGATCCTGTTCGGAGTGACCTTTATAATTAACTCATTTGCACGTCTATTAATAATGGGCGTAACAAAAAATACTGAAGGCAGATAAATGACGGCTGATGAAATATATCAGAGCGCCGGAAATCTAAAGCGAAGGAAAGTAACTAACAGCGTTATGTTAACGTTGTGCATGTTTGCTGCAGGTGCAGCTATTATTCCTTTGATATATATTTTCTTTTATACCACGGGACAGGGCTTTTCAGCGCTAAACGTCGATTTCTTTACTAACCTGCCTGCTCCGGTTGGGGAAGAAGGCGGTGGTATGGCAAATGCGATCGTTGGTACTCTTATCCTTGTAGGATTAGGCTCGGTGATCGGGATCCCTGTCGGTATACTTGCCGGAATTTATGTTTCTGAATATTCAAACAGTTTATTCTCGAATATTGTAAAGTTTGTTACAGATGTACTTAGCGGTGTTCCATCTATTATAATCGGGATATTCGCTTATGGGTTGATAGTATTGCCAATGGGCAGGTTTTCTGCATTAGCGGGAGGATTTGCGCTGGGAATATTGATGATACCGACTGTAACTCGAACGACTGAAGAAATGTTAAAGCTTGTTCCGCAAAATCTCCGCGAAGCGTCTCTTGCACTAGGAGTATCACGCTGGAAAACCACATTACGTGTGGTTTTGAAAACTGCCTCTGCGGGAATAATAACAGGTATCCTTCTTGCGATCGCTCGTGCGGCAGGGGAGACTGCTCCGCTTTTGTTTACTGCTTTCGGTAATAGGTTCTGGTCCGACGCTCTCGACCAACCGATCGCGTCACTTCCGGTTCAGATATTCACATACGCGATATCGCCATACGAAGATTGGCATCAACAAGCCTGGGCCGGAGCATTTGTGTTGATATTCTTAGTATTTGTAGTAAATCTTTTAGTAAGACTAGTTACCAGGAATAAGTTCAGTCCTAATCTATAAAGTCTATGGTTGAAACGGAAGAAGATATTGTAATGGAAATAGCCGGTGAGGAAGAAGAAAAGCATGGTGGTAAGTTTGCTGTGATTACGCGCGACCTTACCGTATCCTTCAAAGACCGACCTGCTATTAAGCGCATTAGTATGAAAATAAAGCACGGCACCGTTACTGCTATTATAGGTCCGTCCGGATGCGGTAAATCTACTTTTCTTCGTGCTCTAAATAACATGCATGAACTTACTCCCAAATGTAAGGTAACAGGTGACATTATAGTTTTAGATAAAGATATCCGTGATTATGAGATGACGGATCTCCGTAAGAAAGTCGGGATGGTATTTCAAAAGGCTAATCCGTTTCCAACTATGTCTATTTATGAGAACGTTGTTTCCGGGCTTGTATTTAATAAGCGGTATAAACGATCCTACCTCGATGAGCAAGTAGAAAAATGCTTAACACTTGCCGGGCTGTGGGACGAAGTAAAAGACCGTTTAAAAGTATCCGGTATGAGTCTCTCCGGAGGACAGCAACAGAGATTATGCATAGCTCGTACGATCGCGGTAAATCCTGAAATAATCCTGATGGACGAACCTACAAGCGCTCTCGACCCGATATCCACACAAAAAGTAGAGGAGCTTATCTTCAATCTCAAATCCAATTACACCATAATAATAGTAACCCACAATATGCAGCAGGCGGCTCGTGTGAGCGATAGTACGGCATTTTTCTTCCTCGGCGATCTAATTGAGTATTCGAAAACTCAAAAAGTCTTCACAAACCCTAATGAGACACTGACTGAAGAGTACGTTACCGGAAAATTCGGTTAAATCTCTATACGATTGCTATATTTTTCTGCAACAAATCGCATTTTTTTACCATAGTGTTTTATTGTAAGAATTTTTATTTTTACAGGATAATTGCACTTTTTTCCAGATTGTTCGGTTTACTTGTATAATTAGGGAACACAAGCATAACCAGGGATAAAAACGTCTAATTTATGGATGAAAATAACTTAAATAAGGATCTATTGGGCGATAGCTTGGATAAACATCTCTCTGATGATTTTTCAGAGGAGGGTAATATATTACACGACGAGCCTGATCACACTTCACATCATGGGGAAGCACCCGGAGGTAAGTTATTTTCTATATTTCTTCCAGGGGTCCTAGTCGTATTCCTTCTTGCAGGTTTTGCGAATGATACCGGTAAGAAAACTGTCTCTTACAAGACCGATGGTTTTATTGAAACCGGTCTGGATGATACTACCAGCCGTATAAGCAAAAATACTCTGGTCAGCGCTTCCGATCTTAGAAAGCCAGTGATGGATACCGTTTATACAGATAAAGATGTCTGGTACGAACTAAGAGTTAGTGAACAGCGAGTATATCAGCACTGGAGGGATGGACATACAAGAAGTTTTCCTGTATCGACAGGTAACAAATTCATTAGTAAAGGTGTTGAAGCACGACCGGGTTTATTCGCGATATTTTACAGAAACGAACATCACAAATCCAGCCAGTTTGATGATGCATCACTTTTCCATTTTCAGACATTTAATCAAGGAATCGGATTCCATTCATTATCAGGAACGGGCTATTATGGAAATCTTGGGGTAAGACCATCTTCACATGGATGTATCAGAATGAGTCACGATGATGCGAGGCAAATGTATAAGGATGCGGAAATGGGTACATTAGTTCTTGTCCATTATGACGGGAAATATGCCAGAACAGTGGGTTTTGCGCCGAAAGATTTTAAGAACGGAAAGGAGTACACAAAGGAAGAACAGAAGAAGATGCTTGCAGAAAATCTTTACAATGTATTGAATGGAAATTATTATGTAGCCGAAAGAGAATATTTTGTGGTCGATCCAAAAGTGATTCCTGTAACAGGTGTTTACGACGGATATGACAAGAAGCTTCCTAAGACACAGAAGATGCCCGCAAGATTGTATTATTTTAAATCCGATGGCGATAAACTTGTTTTGAGAAATGATTTTGAAACTATAGGTGATGAGACTACAGCGGAAAGTGAATTTAAGCTTGTTGCGGCATCCAATAAAGATAAAGCTAATGATCTTACATATTCGAGTGACGAAGATCTTGTGAAGAAATATTTTAGTAATCCGATCGGTATATTACCGTATTTTCCACCGACACCCAAAAGAACTACATACATAAGTACGTCAAGCTCCAGCGAAAGCAATAGTGGTGATGACGGTGAATAATCATTAATAAAAATCTCACATGACAAAATTAGTTGCCCTTTACAAGACACCACCTGACAAAGAATTGTTCGATAAAAAATATTTTGAGGAACATTTGCCTCTTGCAGGAAAAATGCCGGGGTTGGTAAGAACTGAGGTTACAAAGCTAAAAAGCCTTGGAGCCGATGAAAAGTATTATCTTCAGGCAGAGATGTATTTTGACGATATGGATTCCTTGAATGCGGCTATGGGATCTCCGGAAGGCAAAGCAGCAGCGTCAAATTTGATGTCTTTTGCCAAGGAGCTGGTAGTGATGATGATAGGCGAAATTGAGGAATAATTTAATAAAAATGTAATGTTTAATTTCTTATTTTTTTTATATATTACGTGAGAGAAATTTAGGTGATTTTACGGAACTAATCTAAATTTCAAGGGTTTAAGTAGTAAATATACTACTAAACTAACAAGTTTACAAACTTTAAGGAGGCTGAAAAATGTCCGATGAATCTACAAATCAACCCGATCAACAGCCTGAAATTCAGGATGACCATAGTTTAATTGGCAAAGAGGGTTACTTTAAGTCATTCAAATATGGCGCTCCGGAACTTCAGAGGCTTTATAATAAATATTTTTCAAGAGGATTAATTATTGCGATATCGATATATCTCCTTTTGATCGGGGGATATGTGCTGGCTATGTACATACAAAAAGTGAATGCTGATGAAAAAGATAAGTATAACAATATAATTACTCTAGAGGATTTGGATCTTCCACCATCAGCTGAGGAAGAACCACCTCCACCGGACGTAGAAATTCCCGATGAAATAATTCCGTTAAAGGATCTTGAAGCACTTATTCCTGAGCCTGTTCCAAAACAGGAAGCGGAAATCCTTACTATGAAAACCCAAGAGAAACTGGAAGAGATCAACGCACCGGTATCATCTGAAGGTGATGAAAACGCTCCGAACATAAATTATATTGGTGATATCAATCTGAACAAGAAAAAGGTTGAAGAGAAGGTCGAGAAGAAGGAAGAAAAGAAAAAGGATGTTTATCAGCAATTCGAAGTTGAGGTTGCGCCAAAACCTGTTAATTTAGGTTCAGTAAGAGGTTCAATGCGTTATCCTGAAATCGCAAGATCATCAGGAACAGAGGGTCGAGTAACAGCTAAGATCCTTGTTGGTGCTGACGGCTCTGTGATCAAGGTTGGAAGCCTTAGTGGACCTTCAGTATTCCACGATGAGGTAAGAGATAAGGTTGGTGCATTGCAATTTACTCCTGCACTTCAAAACGGAAAACCTGTAAAGTGCTGGGTAAGTGTACCATTCAACTTCAAACTCAACAGCGGGTTTAAGAAAAAAGACGACGAAGAAGAAGACTCGGGCAACGAAGAGTAGCAGTTTTAAAAATTTTTAAAATGGTAGCCCCGACACTAATAATAAATTATGTAACTTCCGTATTCATATTTTTTATCGGATTGTTTTTAGTGTCGGGGATTTTTCCATCTGCGATAGACTCATATACCCGAATAGCATTCGGCATTATTTTTATAGCCTATGGTTTGTATAGATTTGTTAATGCTCAGGCAAAACGAAAATTTCAGAAACAGGAAGAGATGAGAGAGAAACTGAGAGTGGAGCGAGAGAAATTAATCAAAAATGCTAAATAGAATTAAATTTACTTCCCTTTTATTTTCCGCAATTTTTATCACTGCATTAAGTATATCCGGTTGCGACTTTAGTGAGATAAAATCTCAGGCAACAACCGGTGACTTGGCTGTTACATCAGATGAAACCATAAAAAAAATGATGCTAGAGGAAGAGGTTGAGTTTGAAAGGCTCAATAAAGAGGCTAATATCGAACTTAAATTTCTTCCTAGCAGATATGTTACAGCAGAACTTATTAATGGTGAAACAAAATTTATTGTTACAGTTGGTGATTTTACAGAGGAAGAACAAAAAGCAATTAAGGATAATAAGATAGAGATCCAAAAGTATGAGTTTGCTGTTGATGGAATTGCTTTTATCGTAAATCCAAATAATCCGCTTTCGAGAGTAACCTCGGAGGACCTTAAAAAGATATTCACCGGTGAATATACACGCTGGGACCAGATTATAACACAAGATCAGGAACAGAACAACCAATTAAAGTCGAAAATGACAGGTCAAAATGCTAATATAAAGCTATTTATTCAAAGACCAAACTCGGACATGTACAGCTATGTAAAGGACACAGTACTTAGCGGTGCTGATTATTCGTCAAAGGCAAATATATGCTCAACCAGTGTTCAAATGCTGGAGGAGATCAGAAAGAATGATAATGCTATTGGAATATCAAATCTCGGATGGATGGGAACAAGTAACCAGGATATTCTGGATACAACCGTAAAGGCTTTAAGGATCTCTAGAATCTATCCAAATGGTTTCCAGGCTGACTTCAAACAATTCCACCAGGGGTTGGTATTTAATCAGGAATACCCATACAGGAGGATTGTTTACATTTTTACCACAGAAAAAGGGGTCGGTCTTGCCTCAGGTTTTATTACATTTTTGCTGAACAAAGATGGGCAAAAGGTAGTATTAAAAGAAGGTATGGTCCCTGTGACACAGCCTGTAAGAACTATACAAATAAATTAAGTTATAAATAAAAATATATTAAAATGAAGAATGTGTTAAGAAACATTATTACAGCAACGGTCCTGGTTTTAATATTCCAGACGGGAGTCTTTGCACAAGTTGACAAGGCGATCGAAGCTGCAAAGCGTGGAGATTATGTTACTGCACTTGGATTATTTAAGAGTGCGGGAAAAATAGACGGTTACGAAGAAAATTACTGGTATGGAAAGACATTATTCGAAACAGGTTCTTTAAAGGATGCCGAAAAGTATTATAAAGTTGCACTGAAGGATGATGATGAAGGTTGGGAAGCCCTTAAGGGCATGGGTGACTTACTCAGTTACCAAAAGAAATATGACGATGCCAATAATTATTATAAAAAAGCGGCTAAAGCAAATGATGAAAATATTTCCATACTTATAGCCCAGGGAAGAAATCTTTCTAAAGCGGGTAAACTGGAAGATGCTGTTGTCGTTTTAACTAGGGCAACAACAATAAGCAAGAATAACGCTGACGTATATGCCGGACTAGGAGATGCATATTTTTATGGTGGAGCAATTCCTGCAGCGCTGGATAATTATAGTAAGTCTCTCCAGATCAAAGACAACGCGGCGGCTCATTATGGGCTTGGAAATGTTTATTTTGTACAAAATAAATTCCAGGAATCAGTCGAAGAGTTCCAGGATGCTGTACAGCTTGACAGGAAATTTGCCGATGCTTATTTACAGCTTGGAAAACTTTTATATTACAACGAAGATTATACAGCAGCTCTTAATGCAATAGAAGAGTATAATAAATTAAAGCCGGGTGATCTGGATGGCTTATCATATAAGGCAAAAATACTATATGGTCAGAGAAAATATGATGAAGCCGATAAAGTACTTGACGAAGTGCTCAAAATAGACCCAAACAATGTGGTAGCTTTTAAATATAAAGGATATGTGAAGAGCGGACAGAAACAGTACGACGAAGCAATCGTATTTTTCCAGAAAGTTCCGGATGATTATTTCGAGCCGGATGATTATATAATATATGCTGAAACATATGAGAAACTGGGAGATTTTCCCAAAGCATATGCTACTTTTGAAAAGGGTATAGCAAGAGATCCAAAATCTTCAAGGCTTGAGCTGGAATATGGAGATTCATACCTTACAAATAAGGATTACTCCAACGCACTTACACACTTTATTAAAGCAGAACAACTTGGAAGTACAAATGCAATAATTTATAAGGGACTTGCATACTTTAACATGGGACAATATGAAGATGCTATAAAGGCATTCGATGATGCTATAGTTATTAACGACGAGTATGCAATAACATATCTTTTAAGAGGAAGCGCAAAGCAGGCACTTGGAGACAGAGATGGCGCAGTTGCTGATTACCAGAAAGTGCTTGAACTAGATCCAGGTAATGAGGATGCACAAAAAAATCTTGAAATACTGCAAAACATGGGTAATGCTCCGGAAGAAACTAATAAAACACCGGACGGACAATAATGTCATTCTGATTTTAGTTTAATATTTGATAATAAATAACTAAATTATGCGATTATATTAATATAATCGCATTTTTATTGATGGAAGATACTATTAAATACATAGACGATAACAAGGATGTATTTCTTAATGAGCTTATGGAGTTCTTGAGAATACCTTCTATTAGTACAAATCCTGAAAACAAAGGTGACGTCAAAAAAGCTGCTGAATTCGTTAAGTCTAAAATGGAGGAAGCGGGACTTGAAAACGTCAAAATATTTGAAACACCCGGTCACCCCGTAGTTTACGGAGATTGGCTTCACGCAGGGGATGATGCCCCGACGGTTCTTGTTTACGGACACTATGACGTACAGCCTGTAGACCCGCTTGATCTTTGGACTAACCCGCCTTTTGAACCAATAATAAAGGGGGACAAGATATATGCGCGGGGTGCAACAGATGATAAAGGACAATTCTTTATACACATAAAAAGCATCCAGTCTCATCTCAAAACGCATGGAAAACTTCCGGTCAACGTTAAAGTTATATCGGAAGGGGAAGAAGAGATCGGCAGTGAGCATCTCGACCAGTTCATAAAGGATAACAAGGATCTGCTGAAGTGTGACTATGTACTTGTGTCCGATACGTCGATGCATAGCGAAGAACATCCATCAATATGTTATGCATTAAGGGGATTATGTTATATGGAAGTAAGGCTCACTGGTCCTAATCGTGACCTGCATTCAGGAAGTTTCGGAGGTGCTGTAGATAATCCTATTAATGCCCTTGCACATATAATCTGTAAATTAAAGGACGATAAAGGAAAGATACAGATCCCCGGATTTTATGATGACGTGCTTGAGCTGACTTCCGCAGAAAGAGAAGAATATACTAAGTTACCCTTTGACGAGGAAGGATACAAAAAAGATCTTGATATAGAAGAAGTCTTCGGTGAAGAGGGCTACTCGACACTTGAAAGAGATTCTGCAAGACCGACACTTGACTGTAATGGTATATGGGGCGGTTTCCAGGGTGAAGGTGCAAAGACAGTCCTCCCGTCAAAAGCCGGGGCGAAGATCTCAATGAGGCTGGTTGCCGATCAGGATCCGCTAAAAGTTGAAAAGCAATTTACAGATTATGTTATGAGTATTACTCCAAAGACAATGAAGGTAGAAGTAAAGGGAATGCATCACGCTAAACCTGCGCTTACACCGATTGATACGGAAGCAATGAAAGCTGCAGTTACTGCGATGAAGAAAGCCTACGGAAAAGACCCCATATTTATGCGCGAAGGCGGCTCTATTCCGGTTGTAGAGACCTTTCAGACCCTCCTTGGAGCACCTACGATATTGCTAGGGTTTGGATTACCGACAGAAAATACACATTCTCCGAATGAAAATTTTGATTTAAGGAATTTCTATAAGGGAATAAAAACCATATCTTACTATTACGACGAATTGTCAAAAATTAATAAATAATCATGGCTAAAGTAAAATCATCGAATTTACAAAAGCTGAAAAGTAAAAAGAGCAAAAAAGAGGAACATTTACATCTTTCTCTCAACACAATGAATTACAGCATTATAGGGCTGGGTATTGTGGTTATTATTATAGGATACATGTTAATGGCATCCGACCGTACAGTAGACGGATTTATGGCAACTGTACTTTCTCCGATACTTTTGGTTATCGGGTACTGTGTTATAATTCCTGTTGGTGTTTTATACGGGGGTAATTTCAAGAAAAAAGCTGTGCTGGCAGATACACATACTTCGGCTGTAGAGGAAGAGGTAATTAAAGAAGAAGAGAATACACCAAATGTAAAAACTTCTTCTAACATAAAGACCTCATAGGAACTAACATTAGCTACGTATTGTTTTAAATGTTTGATCTAAGTTCTTTTAAAATATATCAAATAAGCCGATTATATAATATATTTTCGATTATGGGAATGCAACGGTTTCGACGGGGTGAAAGAGGATTAAAACTGCATGCTGTGTTCTCCGCAGACACATTAAACGGCGGAACAATCATAATTGGCGATAATAACAATTACGCTTTAGCTGCTTAATAAAATAATCAGCTTCATCTTACCCACGTCTCCGCCTATTGGATAGGGATAAGGTGTCAAAATAGATAGGCTGGCTTAAGTGAGTGTCCGGTAACTTAAGCAAGATAAACGGACTGGCAATGCGGCGGTTCGCCTGCCGGGCAAAGCATTGTAAGATTCAATGGCAGGATATTCATGTAGAGGTTTTAATTGGCTTCACTTCGGACCCGAGTTCGACTCTCGGCATTTCCACTAAGATATTTTCAATTCTTCGAACGCCCGGAATACCATTTCGGGCGTTATTGTTTTAAGGGAGTCCTTATCTTCCGATACAATTATCTCGCTTTTATCAGAGAGGGGAGCAAATCTCTCGATATTCCACTTTACATTAGTAAACATATCCACAACGGGTACATTAAAAGCTGATGCCATATGTACAATAGATGTATCAGCAGATATTACGGCATTACAATATTTTACAATTTCTGCAATTTCCATATATTCGCCTGAATACCAATAGATATTTTTGTTTTTGACCTGTTCGATAAGTATTTTAGCAACTTCTTTGTCATCATACCCGTATGCGTTTATTATTATGCTCCATTCATCGTCCTCATTAAAAAGCTCCAGCAGTTTTTTCCATTTTTCTCTGCCCCAGATCCTATTTGTTTTTCCGGCGGAGATATTCAGAAGAGTTTTCTTTCCGGGTATTTCATTCAGGAATGGTTTTACTTTCTCCTTTGCTTTGCCGGGTATGAATAAAGTTGGGCGTTTACTCTCAATTGTAAAAAAAGGCGCAAGAACCTTTAGTGGTGTAAGATTTATTTCAACAGCATGATTGCCGATCTTGTATTCAGTCAGGTCGATGTCGAAGAGGTTATCATCATTGTTATAACCGAGGGATCGTATCGGCTTTGCATAACGGACAAGAGTTCTTGAAGTTCTTGAGTATTCTACCTTCGTATCTATCCAATAATCGAATCTATTCTGCCGCAATCTCATCAATAACGGAATCGTCCGCAGTGAGCCTTTTATATATATATGAGTGTTTTGGACGTCTTTATGGTAAAGTGGAATTTCGTAATTCAGTTGGCTGGCGAGGACATGTATTTCGCAATTTGGATAAAGGAGTTTCAGATTGGAAAACAGGGGAGTAGTAAGTATCATGTCACCCAGTTTTCCGATCTGAACTATGAGTATTTTTGGAGCATCTGTCTCTTTCGGTATGTTATCCATATCCGAATATAACTGAACGAATTATCTTCTTTTAGGCTTTCTGCCCTGCTGTATTTTTCGCATTTCTTCAGCATCAGGAAGCTTTGGCATTTGCTCTTTAACGTTATTCCATAGCTTACTCATAATACCCGGCTTTTTATCTTTCGGATCCTCTTCTTTACCGAATTTATTCTTATATATCTGCTGAGCAATCGATAATAGGTTAAAGGTAAAGTAATAAAGGTTAAGTCCAGCCGGGAAGCTGAAGAACAATAAAGTCAGAAATACCGGGAAGACATACACCATAGCTTTTTGCTTCGGATCGGTCACAGTCATCTTTTGCTGCACGAACATAGTTATACCCATCAGAAGTGCAAGTCCGGATACCTGGCTGATTCCAAATAGAGGAATCTTAAATGGTAATGTGAATATCACATCCGGAGAGGCGAGATCGTGTATCCAAAGTATAAATGGCTGTTGTCTTAATTCAATAGTGGATCTGAACACGCCAAATAATGCGTATAATATTGGGAGCTGTAAGAGCATCGGCAGACAGCCACCAGCCGGATTAATCTTCTCCTCTTTATACAACTTCATTATCTCTTCATTCTGTTTCATTGCGTTATCCTTATACTTCTCGCGGATAGCCTGCATCTTAGGGCTCAGTTGTCCCATCTTTTTCATAGATTCAGTCTGTGACTTTGTCAGCGGGTTCAGCAGTATCTTCATTAAGAATGCGAAGATGATGATTACAAAGCCATAGTTGGGTACGAACGAATGGATAAAATTAAAAATTGGTATTATGAAATACTGGGCAATCGGTCTTACAATAAAATCAAGCGCAAACCTCATCGTGAGCTGTAGATCCATGTCATACGACTTCAGTATCTGGTAATCAAGAGGTGTCAAAAGAACAATAAAATCTGACTTATCCATCTGGTCATTTTTAATATCCATCTTGACTGCGATAGAATATTCTTCTCTCAATCCTTCGTCTGGGAGGTGAAACTTATTACCTGAAAGATATGCACCATCGCCTTTTCTTCCATCCGGTCCACTGGGTATAAGGAATACACCAAAGTATTTATTTCTAGAACTTACATAATCCGTATTTCCGTTGAGGTCCTCTGTCTTTACCTTATCAAAATCATCAGCATTAAATGTAACCAGTTCTCCGCCCATGTAAGCAAATGCTTCAGCGAAGTTGGCTTCATCGTCACTCCTGTACTCCGTAAGGTTGAGGGAGGATCCCCAAACTATCTGGTATTTAGAACCTGTTATAAATTTGTCCGAATTATACAGCTCGAACGAAACGTCGAACTCATAAGAATCCGGCTTAAAAGTATAAATTTTAACGATCTTTTGAGTACTGTCACCATTTACAAAGAGTGAATACTTGAGCTGGTAATTCTGTTTATCCTGTACGTTTACTGTTTCCCATTCGGGATAATCGCTGTTGAATACCAGCTGTTCGGTGCTTATGGTCCTGCCGTCTTTGGAAGTGAAAAGCATGTGCAGTTCCTTGCCTGATTTCCAGTCAACGAGCTGTACCGGCTCACCGTTCCATGTTTTAAAGTCCTTAGTGATAAACTTTCGTATTGTTCCGCCGTAATTGCTGAACTCCATCGATACTTTACTGTTCTCTATGGTGATTATCTTTTCCGGTGTACCGCCCGTTTGCTGGGCATACTTCGAGGAGTTGCTGTAAAGAATTGCTCCATATTCCTGTACAAGCTCGGTAACTTGTTTGGATGAATCGGAAATGCTTGTTGTATCCGATGTATTCTTTGTTGTATCTGCGGGCGGTTGTTGTTGCTTACTTGTATCGGGTGTTTGTTGAACCTGTGATGTCGTGTCAACCTTGTTCTGCGGGTTTTTATCGTTCTGCAGTGAATTTGACCAATAAAGCCACGCCATTAATATCACTGCAATTAATACAAAACCTAATATAGACCGTTTATCCATTTACTACTGTTTTCTCTGTTGATTTATGATGATGATGTTTGTGCGGCACCGGGTCGAATCCTCCCTCAACGAACGGGTTGCACCGGAGTATTCTCCATACACCCAGCCCGAATCCCACAAAAAAGCCCCGCTCTTTAAGAGCAATAATAAAATACTCCGAACAAGTAGGGTAATACCTGCATGATTTAGGCAGGAAAGGTGAAATGAATTTCTGATAAAGTCGTATGAAAAAAATTAGTATATATGTCATTGTATATTCTGGGTGCCGATGCTTTTTAAGATCTTACTGAGGAGGATCTTCATTTCGTCTTTAAGATCTTCAAAGTTAATGTTCTTTTCCGCCAGTTTTTCTATTCCGTTAGACGAAAAAGAAAAGATAATGTTTATATTGCCGGTACCGGAAAGGTTAAAAAAAAATCTCCGTTTAGCCTGTATGCTTCCTTCATCAAACGCTTTCCGTAGTTTCGCATCGTAGCTTTCTTTACCTTTTTCTTGGAAATAATAAAGCCCACTTTGACAAGGTTTGTCAGCTCTCTTGGGGCTGTATCCTTTGTAGTAAGTGGGCTTGAAACTTCATCTAAATTTTCTGTATTCAGATAGCCTAATAAAAGATCGGTCGAAAAAATGCGAGAGTTCTCTAAAACTCTTTTGTAAGCATCGAATCCGCGGAGTATCTGTGTTTTCTTAAGTTCTAGTTTGCGCCGGGTGCCGTTTGTCTCGTTATTAGCCATAATAATAATTTTACCCGTTTATTATGCGGGTTAATCAGTCCTTCTTACAAATTCGTCGCTTACTGTAAGCTTCTTGCGTCCCTTAGCTCTTCTTCTTGCCAGTACTTTTCTGCCGTTCTTCGTAGACATTCTTTCCCTGAATCCGTGCTTATTCTTCCTTTTTCTTACGCTTGGCTGGAATGTTCTTTTCATATATACTGTATTTTAAAATCTAATTTTTAGTAAATGTGTAATTTACGAGTATTGCTTGTAATTTACAAGGAAGATTTTCAGGCTGTCTGTCCCTTTTTAGTTGTGTTTTTTGACAGAATTATCAGCATCACTACTCCTAAAACTATCATAATTATCGATATTATCTGTGCCTGGGATAATTCGAAAATAATTCTTGGATTTAACCTTATGATCTCTATGAATAACCTTGCAATACCGCTTAATACCAGGTAACGGAAGAACACATCACCGTTGAATTTTGAGTTTTTTTGATAATTCCACAAATAGAGAAAAATGCCGATACCGATAACAAATTCATATATCGAAGTGGGATGTACCAGTACGCCGGGTGGAGTCGGGACTGTTCCATTTGCGTAGCTGTAACCGATGAATTCCCACATTGTGCCGTTTACCCTTATACCGTAATCTCCGTCTCCCGATAAATGACATCCTATTCGCGCTATTCCGTATGCCAGCGCAGCTGCCGGTGCCATACAGTCAAATATCTCAAGTACTTTGAGCTTTTTTGCTTTGCAGAATATTATCAGAACAACTATGGATAATATCAATCCTCCATAGAATGTCAGCCCGGAAGGGGAGAAGAGTACGTCGCTTTTTAGGAGTGAAGACAGCGGAACGTCACCGAAATTCCATTCTTCTATTATGTAAAATAGTTTCGAACCGACTATTCCGGCTACGAGTGAAATAAATGTAATATTGATAGCAAGGTTTTCGTCGAGGTGCTTTCGTACCAGTTCTCGGCGGAGTATTACACTGCCCACCAGGAATGCTATTCCCAGCATGAGCCCATAGCTGTATATCGGTACAGGACCTATTTCAATCAGCTTCGGATACACGTTGGGGGATAACTTTGATGAATTTGTTCTTTGGCTGGCGGGTGATCTTTATCTCGTGCTTGAGTATTTTGAACTTGAACAGGTTTTTATCGCTTTTCTGTTTGTATAAATTCAAAGTATATTCTGTCTGTTTGAACTCGTAGAACCTGTATGCATATTGAGCCGTACCGCTTCGTGAGAGAGAAATAACGGGAGCCGAAAGGCCTTCTACGTTAAATTCAAGCACTTTTGCGTCCGCATCAGCGCTCGCATCCACGTTTATCTTATAAGTGAAGTTCTCGAACACTTTCACTGTACGGAAGTCGAATAGTATGAACTCTTCTTTCCTCGTCGGGTCGAATTCCCGGGAGATGTACAGTTCAAATTCAAATTCCAGTGTATCCGGTCTGACCTGCTTGGTTCTCATATCAGGTGTTTAGATTATTAATGATCTCTTCCGTACTCAATCCAATATTTGCTTCTGCTCCATCAGCCATCCTCTTAATTATTGCCTTATTTTCCTTTAACTCATTCTCTCCAAGTACTATAACATACTCTGCGTTAAGCCGATTTGCCTCCTTCATTTGCGACTTAATACTTCTTGATAAAAAATCAGTGTCGCATTTGTAACCTTTATCCCGCAGCTGCTGTAAAATGCCGATAGCCTTCTCTTTAGCTTCATCACCATATGTAGCAATATATAACATTAACCTGTTTTCATCGGGGTATATATAACCGCCGTCAGCTTCCGAATCCATCATCATCATAAGCCTTTCTATTCCGCAGGCAAATCCAATAGCCGGAGTGGGTTTTCCTCCTAATTGCTCGACGAGAAGGTCATATCTACCACCTCCCAGGATGGCATTTTGCGCGCCTAACGAATCCGATAAGACCTCAAATGTTGTCGCGGTATAATAATCGAACCCTCTTACAAGGCTATGATCTACCTCATACCTTATTTTTAAAGAATCGAGAGAAAGCAGGAGTTTTTTAAAATTATCCTTCGTTTCCTGTTCGAGATAATCGTAAAGAATTGGCGCTTCCTGTAATATCTCTATCTCTTTTTCATTTTTGGTGTCCAGTAAGCGTAAAGGGTTCTTTTCAAGCCTTCTCTGGCTGTCGAGCGAAAGCTCGCTCTTGTATTTATTCATATATTCCTGTAATTTTGCAAGGAAATTTGCCCTTTCCTTAACTGAACCGATGGTGTTCACCTTTGTAACGAGGTTTTTGATACCAAAATGCTTAAGTATCTCCATGGAAATTGCAATGATCTCTGCATCCATGAGGAAATCCGAACTTCCTATGGCTTCCACGCCGAATTGCCAGAATTCTCTGTACCTGCCTTTCTGCGGCCGCTCCCGGCGAAACATATTACATATATAATAAAGCTTTTTAAGAGGGGACTCGTTGTAGAGGCTGTTCTCTAGATATGAGCGGATAACCGGAGCCGTCATTTCGGGGCGTAGAGTGAATTCGCCTTCATTGAAGGTGTACATTTCCTTAGAAACAATATCGGTTTCCTCACCAATTCCACGCACAAAAAGCTCCGTTTTTTCGAATGCCGGAGTAAGGATCTCTGAGTAGTTATACCTATCCAGTATTATCCTTATCTCCCTGAAAATAAACTGTCTTTTTCGGGCTTCATCCGGGAGAATGTCATATGTGCCTTTTGGCTTCTGAATGCTCATCCGGTTAAAATAATTTGAATAAGAATCATATTAAAGGAGAAAAGTCCGGAATTTCGGGGAAGTCATGGATTTTGGAATTTAGTTTCGATAAGAATAGTTTTATATTAGAGGATAAATTAAATACATATTCCCAATACATGCAATCCAACCTTAGAAAAGAGAAGTTCGATTCGCGTCATATCGGACCCGATGCGAACGATGTAGAAGAAATGCTTAAAGCTATCGGTGTTGAATCACTCGATAAACTGATAGACCAAACTGTTCCTGCTGATATACGGATGACAAAAAAAATGAATCTCGATACACCAGTCAGTGAATACCGTTTTATTGAGAATCTGAAGAAGCTGGCATCAAAAAATAAAGTGTTACGTTCATACATTGGATTGGGCTACTATCCCACGATCACACCTGAAGTAATAAAACGGAACATACTGGAGAACCCGGGCTGGTACACTGCATACACTCCTTACCAGGCTGAGATATCACAGGGAAGACTTGAAGCGCTCATCAATTACCAGACGATGGTGATGGAGCTAACCGGGATGGATATTGCTAATGCGTCTCTCCTCGATGAAGGAACAGCGGCGGCTGAAGCTATGCTGATGTTTAATGAATTGAAAAAAAGGGACAGGAAAGAGGGAAACACTTTTCTTATAAGCGGCGGATGTTTTCCGCAAACGATTGCGGTAGTTGAAACACGTGCAAAATATCTTGGGATAGAAGTAAGAGTTGTTGAAGATGATAAGATGGAATTGACGGATGATGTTTTCGGAATACTAGTTCAATATCCTGCTGCGGATGGAAGTGTGAAGGATTACACTTCACTTTTTGCAGAAGCGAAAGAAAAGGGAATTTATACTTGTGTTGCTGCAGATCTATTGAGTCTGACATTGCTCAAGCCCCCGGGAGAGTTTGGAGCCGACGTTGTTGTCGGTACTACGCAGAGATTCGGAGTCCCTATGGGATTCGGCGGTCCGCATGCAGCATACTTTGCTACAAAGGACGATTACAAACGCATGATCCCGGGCAGGATAATCGGTGCATCCCTCGATGCTGACGGAAATCCCGGCTACAGGATGGCTCTGCAAACCAGGGAACAGCACATCAAAAGAGAAAAAGCTACTAGTAACATCTGCACCGCGCAGGTGCTCCTTGCTGTTATAGCGGGAATGTATGCAGTTTATCATGGTGCAGCGGGACTTAAAGAGATTGGGTTGCGCATACATAAGTTTGCAATGCTGATTGATAGAAACCTTCAGAAACTCGGTTACAAACAGCGTAATGAATTTTATTTTGATACTCTAAGTATTGATCTTTCCGGAGAACATGCCGACAGGCGCTATAAAATACTCGAGTTAGCCTTAGATAAAGGGTATAATTTTGTTTATTCCGGTAATACGATTGGTATTTCAGTAAATGAAGTAACGGATATTTCCGAGGTAAAGGACATCATTTCTATATTTGCTGAGGCTTCAGGTAATGAAGGTGTAAAGATGGATGATATGGCTGACAGCTCGCTTGCGATTCCCAACGGTCTTGTAAGGGAGAGCAAATTTCTCGAGCACCCGATATTCAATGTATATCACTCGGAAACGGAAATGCTAAGGTATCTTAAAATGCTGGAGAATAAGGATCTCTCACTTTGTCATTCAATGATACCGCTTGGCTCATGTACTATGAAGCTAAATGCAGGTACGGAAATGGCCGGTATTACCTGGCAGGAGTTTTCGGAAATGCATCCGTTCATTCCCGCCGATCAGAGAATAGGTTATCTAGAAATTATAAATAAACTGGAAAAGGATCTTTGCGAGATCACCGGATTCGCGGCGGTATCGTTACAGCCAAATTCCGGTGCGCAGGGTGAATATGCCGGTATGCTGGTAATAAGAGCTTACCAGGACAGCATAGGACAGTCACAGAGAAATATTTGTCTCATTCCTTCATCCGCTCACGGTACTAATCCGGCAAGCGCGATCATGGCTGGAATGAAAGTTGTGGTCGTTAAATGCGATGAGAATGGCAATATTGACGTAGATGATCTGCGTCAAAAAGCCGAACAGTATAAAGATACCCTCGCCGCGCTTATGGTAACATATCCGTCAACGCATGGTGTATTTGAGGAGAGCATAAAGGAGGTATGTAAAATAATCCATGACAACGGTGGTCAGGTCTACATGGACGGTGCGAATATGAATGCACAGGTCGGCCTAACCAGCCCTGCTTTGATCGGCGCTGATGTATGTCATCTGAACCTCCATAAAACGTTCTGTATTCCGCACGGCGGAGGCGGACCGGGTGTAGGACCAATTGGAGTTGCATCTCATCTCGTACCATTCCTTCCGGGTCATCCGTTAGCTGAAATAGGTACGGAACAATCTATTGGACCGGTGTCAGCAGCTCCGTGGGGGAGCGCCAGCATTTTGATAATTTCATATGCTTATATAATGCTAATGGGAGCTGAAGGATTAACAGATGCCACTAAAGTTGCGATACTGAATGCAAATTATATGAAATCACGGCTGGAAAATTATTTTAAAGCTCTTTACACAGGTAAAAATGACAGGGTTGCTCACGAGTTGATTTTTGATGCCCGAGAATTTAAGCATACGGCGAAAGTAGAAGTCGAGGACATTGCAAAACGCCTTATGGACTACGGATTCCATGCGCCAACCGTTTCGTTCCCTGTACCGGGTACGGTGATGGTCGAGCCGACCGAGAGCGAATCGAAAGCCGAGATCGACAGGTACTGCGACGCTTTGATAGCGATAAGGGAAGAGATAAGGGAGATAGAGCAGGGGACTTATCCTCAGGACAATAATGTGCTCAAAAATGCCCCGCATACATCAAAAAGTATTGCTGTCGATAATTGGGATCACCCCTATTCACGAGAAAAGGCAGTATTTCCAACAGAGCATACGAAATTCAGTAAATTCTGGCCATCAGTAAGAAGAATAGATAGTGCTTACGGTGACAGGAATCTCGTCTGCAGTTGTATAGATATTAATGAATATGCTGAAGAGGATGTAAAGGAAGAGCCTGTAAATTAGGCTTCTTTTAATATTTAAATTTACTTCATTAATTCGTATTTTTATTAGTTAATTTCAGGTAACTAAATAATTTATTAAAATATGACAGATAGACAAAATTTCATTGACGACATTAAAAATGTAATTGAGGATAAAAGCCTCTTAAAGCATCCCTTTTATGTGAAATGGAACGAAGGCAAGCTTACACAGGACGAACTAAAGGAATATGCAAAACAATATTATCACTTTGTTAAACATTTTCCGCGTTTTGTAAGCAGTGTTCATTCAAATTGTGATGACAGAAAGACAAGGGATATGCTTATGCAGAACCTTGCCGATGAAGAAGGATATAAAACAGGTGTAAATAATCATCCTGAACTCTGGATGAATTTTGCAAAGAGCCTGGGTCTTACCGAGGAAGAGATCAAAAACTCTACACCTCTTAGAGAAACTGAATATCTCGTCGATGGAATGTATGAGCTTACACGTTCGCCTGAGATAGAACTTGGACTCGCCGCACTGTATGCTTATGAGTCTCAAGTTCCTGAAATATCCAAAACAAAGATCGATGGTTTGCAAAAGTTCTACGGAATAGATAATTACGAGTCGATCGAATATTTTAAAGTACACGAGGAAGCTGACATTTATCACTCACAGGATGAGTTGAATGCAATACTCGAGAGATGCGGAACAAAAGAAGAAGAGGACAGAGTTGTAACAACAGCAGACGAAGCAGCTTCATTACAATGGTCGTTCCTCGATGGAATTTATGATAACTACTGTAACAATTAATAAAACTGTTTAAGTTTTTATAATGGGGTTTATCCGGTAACGGAGCGAACCCCTTTTTTATATTATATAACATGACTCCGGAAGAAGCTCTTAAAAAGCATAAAAAGATCGCCGTAATAGGATACTCGGATAAAGGTATTCGACCAAGCAAAAAAATTGCTCAATACATGGCGGAACACGGATATACAGTTTATGGTGTAAATCCTCGCTTACAAGGAGAATGTATAGGTGAGATAGATTGTTATACCAGCATAAAAGATATTCCGGATGAAGTCGAAATCATCGATGTATTCAGAAGATCGGACGCTGTACATGACCTTGTCAAAGAAGTGCTTGAACTGCCGTATAAACCAAAGGTAATATGGACGCAGATAGGAGTTTTTAATGAGGACGCTAAGAAACTCGCTGAAGAGAATGGCATCGATTACATCGAGAATAAATGTATTTATGTTGAACATGATAAAATGAGCTGATGGAAGGGAAAGTGGACTCAAAAAAATATTTATTCATGGCAGCGGCTTTTTTTGTCCCGCTGGTCATGTATATATATACACTTGCACCGACGGTTTCTTTCATCGATACAGGTGAACTGGCTACAGCTTGCATTAAGCTTGCCGTTGCACACCCGACAGGGTATCCTCTTTTTACGATTATCGGAAACCTCTTTTCACATATACCAATAGGGGAGCCGATATACCGGCTTAATCTCATGTGCGCAATTCTTTCAGCGTTCACAATTTTAGTGTTTTATAACTTACTGGTGTTCTTATTTAAAGATTTTAGTTTACCAGGAAATACACCGGCGCAAAAGCAGGTAAAAAGTAAGAACAAGGCTCAGTCAAAATCAAGTAAACAGACAAAGATCAAACTTGACGATATGTCGATTTATTTTATATGTCTGTCTGCATCATGGCTACTGGCTTTCTCTCTCACTTTCTGGCAAACAGCGACATCCATCGAGGTGTATTCGCTTCATACTTTGTTTCTTGTGTCGGTGATATTTCTTTTCCTTAAAGCATGCAATTCACTCAAAGAAAAAGAAGGTACTTTTTTACAACGGGAGAAATACTGGCTTGCGTTTGCATTTGTGTTAGGACTGAGCTTTAGCAATCACCTCACAACGATATTTTTAGGTGTAGGTACACTATATCTTTATTTTGCATTGAACGGATTTAATTCCGGCTCGTTCAAACGGATAGCCATAATGGCAATACCATTTGCGCTCGGTTTGAGTGTTTATTCCTATCTTTTGATTAGAGCTGATAACCCGGTAATAAGCTGGGGAAATACAAACAACTTAGAAAACCTATTCAACCATGTGCGGGGTAAGCAGTTCAGCGTATGGATGTTTTCTTCTTTTGATAATGCAGGTCACCAGTTTAATCATTTTCTCGAGATACTCCCAAAAGAATTCTTTTTTGTATCTTTGATCGTTGCTATTCCTGGATTGATCGCATTATACAATTGGAATAAAAAACTTTTTATGTATACCGTTCTATTGTTTTCATTTACAGTGATCTATGCTATTAACTACGATATCTATGATATAGATTCTTATTTCCTGCTGGCTTTTATAATTTTATCTATGTGGATTGCATACGGGTTTTATTTTATTGTTGGGAAGTTTAAAGGGAATTTTATACAGTATTCAGCTGCTACATTGATCCTTGTGGGTATAACATTATATATTAATTTTGCGGATGCAAATCAGAACGAAAACTATTTTGTTCAGGATTATACGATGAATGTATTTAACTCCGCACCGGAAAATTCCATTATCATGTCCTCGCAATGGGATTTTTTCATATCACCATCGATATATTATCAGTATGTGAAAAATATTCGTCCTGATCTAATTATAATTGATAAAGAGTTAATGCGGAAGTCCTGGTACATGGGTTACATAAAAAAGCATTATCCCGATGTTTATGAGCCATGCAAACCGCAATTCGAGGCATATACGGTTGAGTTACTAAAATTTGAAGCAAATGCTACCCGTTATACTAACCCTCAAACTATGCAGGATCAGCAGGATCTGGCGCTAATAAGGACTCAATTCGCTAATTTACTTAATTGCATAGTCGAGTCAAACATAGATAAACGTCCAATATTCATAAGTTATGAATTAGAGCAGGAAAAGTCTGAGAGAATTGGACCGGATTATTACCGTATTCCTCAGGGAGTTTTATTAAGGATCAGTAAGAAACAAACAATTCCTGACCTGGTTCAGCCTGATCTTCAATATACAGTTACCGACAGAGATTCATACCATTATACTTTCATAATGAATCAATATTATACTTCGCTGGTAAGCTCGGCAAATTATTATTTAATGAACAATAATTTTACAGAAGCCGAAAAGCTGCTGAATAAGGCAATACGGGATTTTCCGAATAGACCTGAAGCCAGGCAATTGATGAACAAACTAACTCAGCTTAAGCAACAGTTGAATAATTGATGTGGTTAAGAATCTTAAAATATTAGCTCTATTTAGCTTTATTTTTTTACCTTTATCATCTTTATATTCCAATCAGTTACAGGATAGTATCGAAGTAAATTCTAATACCAAGGTATATGTCGATAAGATAGTTTTCGCCGGAAATAAGACTACCAAAGACGTAGTAATTCTTCGTGAAATGAAGACCAGGGAGGGAAGTCTTCTGAACGTTAATACCCTAAAAGACGACATTCAGAGAATATATAATCTTGGATTATTTACCAAAGTCGATGTTACGCCGGTCCCGGTCGCCTCTGACAGCTTAAATCTCATAATTACGGTACAGGAGTCGTTTTACATTCTGCCGATCCCTCAGGGAGGGATAAAAGAGGGAAGTCTTAAGAAGGTATGGGGCGGGTTAAAGATAAAATGGCGAAATTTCAGGGGAATGAATGAAACTCTGGGCTTAAGCTTTGGAATAGGCTATGAGCCGTTTATAAATGCCTCATACTCAAATCCATGGCTTGGTTCGGATAAATACTTCCTTTCTGCGGGTGTAGGATATGCGCAAAAATACGTACAGGATATATATAATCTCCCCCCGGGTACTGTTGTGGATATAGATACTTTGCCCAAATATTCAACTGAGAACATTAATTTTAATCTGTCCTTTGGGCGCTTCCTTACGCGAAATTTATCTGTATCTATCGGAGGGGGGTATAACCGTACTAGTGTTCAGGATTATCAGCCGGGCAGATCTCTATCGCCAACAGGGATAGATGATTATCCGACAGCCACACTTAGTTCCCACCTGGATTCGCGTGACTTATATTCGTATCCTACAAATGGAGCATACGGCAACCTTAGTTTAACACAATTCGGTTTTTCAAATAGATATATTAATTTTAACCGGGCTTCGCTCGATGCAAGAAAATATATCCCTATAATACCTTTTGATGGATATACGATAGTTTTTGCTTCAAGAATACTTGGAGCGGTCTCATGGGGGGGCAATATACCTCCTTATTTAAAAGAGAAGTTCGGCTACGGTAACGAGATCAGGGGATGGAGCGGAAAAGTCTTCGAAGGTGATAATCTCCTTGGTTTATACGCGGAATTTCGATTTCCAATAATCAAACCAAATTATATTGACGGTAAAAACCTCCCAATAATTAAGAATATTTCGTTCCTTAGTGGTTTGAGTTATAAATATGGATTGTATTTTACTACATTTTATGATGTTGGAGGAGTTTGGGATAAAAATGATGATTTTTATAAAACCCAGTTTAGAAGCGGGTACGGCGTGGGATTAAATGCAATATTACCGTTCGATTTTGTAGGAAGAATGGACCTAGGATTCAGCAAGCAAGATCAGAATAAACTCACCCTGGATCTGATATTGGATATATCAGCTTCATTTTAATTATGGAATATTATTATACTCCAAAAAAGAATATAGATATTTCAGGAAAATCTCTTTTTATTGACGGGGATTTTGAATACCGCCATCTTGCAAAAGTTCTTCGTAAAAAGCCGGGTGATAGTATTGATGTGACGGATGGTGAGCTGAATATTTACAGGTGTGAAATTACAGATATTTCAAAAGAGCAAATTCGATGCAATATTAAACAAATTGAGACCGATCTGTACGAACCGGATAAGAGGATTCATTTATATATAGCACCCTTAAAAAATCTTGACCGGTATGAATTTGCAGTTGAAAAAGCCGTCGAATTGGGCGTTTATTCGGTCACACCTGTTATTACAGAGCGAACGATAAATAAATCAATATTTAACGAAACAAAATTGAATAGACTGCATAGAATTAGTATCTCGGCTATGGGGCAGTCTCAAAGATGTTTTTTACCTAAAATCAATAATATCATTAAGTTCGATGATTTATTGGATAGCACAATGAGCAACAAAAACAGAATAGTTATGTATGAATTTTCCGAAAAAGACGCTAAATTTGTATATGACGATTCTTCCAGGGATGTATTTCTGCTGATAGGACCTGAGGGCGGGTTTAGTGAAGTTGAAGTAGATCGCCTCAAAAATTCCGGGTGGCAGGCCGGATCCCTTGGGGAAAGAAAGCTCAGGGCAGAGACCGCCGCAGTCGTTGCCGTTTTTGAAATCCTTAATTGCAACTAAAAATCAAATCAATGAAGATCAAAATTCTTTTACTGGCTTTGCTATCCTTTTTGATTACTTCAAATGCATTTTCACAGCTGGATAAGCCTGTGTTCCAATTTGGTATTGGGATATCCGAGCCTATGGATCAGCTAAAAGGAAACGACTATGTCGTCTATGCACCGAACGGGTTTATTTACATAGATACAAATTTTATTACAAATAACTATGCGGCAAAAACCGGTATCCAATTTTTTGGAGCCGCAAAAATTAATTTTGATAAGTATAGCATCACACGTGGTGTTGCTTTTATTTCATATAATTCATTCAATACATTCCAATCTTCTAAATCAGGCGTTACCGGTATTTTGATAGCAGGAGACACGCTCCCTACATCGGTAAATTATAATTATAGCTTCTCAAATTTTGCTATCGGGTTTGGCTTTGAGGTTGCGCCGTCAGCTTTTACTAATATCGTTAGCCCTTTCGCGGGAGTTAATTTATCGTTAAATTTTATGGGCGGAGAATTAACACGTACAGAAAATTCATATGATACAAATAGGGTAGGCTTCAGCGGTTTCAGAATAGGTGTTAATTTTAACGGCGGTATAGAAGTAAAGCTCAATAAGAATTTTGGTATAGTTGCCGGTATCAAATACGATCTTGGTAATCTGCTCTTGAAAAACAATGACAGATCTATTTCAGGCAGAATGGAGTGGGGGAGAACAAATATTGAATTGAATGATGAAGAGGGACAGTTTTATTCTAATATTTATTCGCCAATAGGAGGACAATTTGAATCCTATACAAATGAGGAAAAAAAGGTTAACTGGGGGACAGTTTATTTGGGTATTAATTTCTATCCGAATATTGGGAAAAAAACCACTAAAAAATAAATTATAATCATGAAGGTAAAAATCCTAAGACCCATTTTTCTAGTATGTTCTTTGTTGTTTTTATTTTCAGCAGTTATTTACACCGGATGCAATAATAGCACCGATAAAAAGTCTTCAGGTGATACAACATCTGAGAACAATGATAATTCGCAGACTTCTGGGCTATCTGCTCAGGGTAAAGAGATATTTTATAAAGCATCGACCGAGACAGGTCTGATGTGCGCGGATTGCCACAGTGACGGAAGTAACACAAGTAACACGCTTACCAAATACTTCTCACCCGTAAATGGAGTGCCAAAAAGAACTTCTACATATCATGGCATGATTACCAGAGAAGAAGTGAAAAAAACTGCCGGTGGGTCGACAATCTGCTGGGAACGCTACCTTGGATATAAAGATGAACTTACTCCCGATCAGATCAATGCGCTGAATGCATATTTTGAAGAGATTGCGACACCTAACGACCCAACAGAAGAAGTTTATGAAACTATTGCTTTGCCTGATCGCGATAAGGATAAATTCAAACTCCAGCGCGACGAGATAGTTAAACTAAAAGGTGATGCCGAACATGGGCAGACTCTTTTCAAGGATGCATGTTCACATTGCCATAGCAAAGATAGTCCGGTGAAAGACGTACCGCACCTTAATGAATATGAAGGGGATGTTCGAGGGATCGCGTTCAATGTTAGATTGGGACATGATGTAATGCCATTCTTTAAGGAGGGGCAAATTACAAATCAGGATATTGCAGACATCTCTGAATTTATAATGACAAAAGTAGTACAGCCTCAAAAATAAGATTGTTATGGGGGAAAACTAAAAAGAGGAAACGTGAGTATGCCGTTTCCTCTTTTCCTTTGTGCTATTCTAAGATTTTTCTAACGCAGTATAAAATATAAGATGGTTGCAACAATACCAAGTACAGCTATTGTAGTGTAATCTTGTATAACTCCCGTCTGTAACTTTCTCCAGTCTATGCTTAGCGAAGAAATAAATTTTGCTACTCCATTAACCAAGCCATCTATTATCTTTACATCAAATATGCCCCACAAGAACTTATCTGAAGTCCTGTATATTGGCTGAACAACAGCTTTGTCATAAGCTTCGTCAACGTAGTATTTGTTCTCGAGTACCTTTCCAAATCCCTTCGGCTCTTCGAATGTTTCCTGTTTTGAGAATTTTCTAAATGCGATAACGATAGCTGTTGTAGCAACTGCAACCGATAGTGCTATGAGCGCAAGCTCAAAGCTAATGGTATGATCATTTACGGGATTATTCGCCAGATATACTTCCTGTGCTTTTGCAAATACCGGCTCCAGCCAATGCTCTAGATAATTAGGCATTCCAGTAAAATGGGGAAGTCCTATAAAGCCTCCTATTGCTGAGAGTATAGCGAGAATTATGAGCGGTACAGTCATCGTAGCAGGTGACTCGTGTGGATGCAGATGTTCCTGGTCATATCTTGGTTTACCATAGAATGTCAGTCCCATTAGTCTCCACATATAGAATGCCGTTATTCCGGCGGTAATGAGAACAATTATGTAAAATGGTATCGTAGAATGAGCAATTAAGTTATATAATATTTCATCCTTTGAAAAGAACCCGGATAGGGGAGGAATTCCCGATATCGCTAGCGCACCGATGAAGAACGTTATAAACGTGATCTTCATCTTATTCTTTAAGCCGCCCATTTTTCTTATGTCCTGCTCCTCGTGCATACCGTGTATTACAGATCCGGATCCAAGGAACATCAGCGCTTTAAAGAATGCGTGTGTGATTAGGTGAAATATTGCTATGTGATACGCAAATACCCCCAGCGCAATAAACATAAATCCTAACTGTGATACTGTGGAGTACGCGAGTATTTTTTTAATATCATTCTGCTTTATTGCTATCGTCGCCGCAATAACAGCCGTCAATATAGCAACAACCAAAATGATCTCTGTAGTAAATGGTGCAAGAGCATATAGTAGCGAAGTCCTTGCTACAAGATATACACCTGCGGTTACCATAGTCGCCGCATGTATGAGAGCCGATACAGGAGTTGGACCTGCCATAGCATCCGGTAGCCATACAAAGAGCGGTATCTGTGCTGATTTACCTGTTGCTCCGAGAAAGAATAACAATGATATTGCAATAAGCAGTGAGTTGTTTAATTCAAAACCGCCTAACTGACCAAGGAATTCCGATATCGTCAGCGTACCAAAATTTGCGAATATAAGAAACATTGCTATCATAAATCCAAAATCACCGATACGGTTCATTATAAATGCCTTCTTAGCGGCATCCCCGGTAAATTTCTGTTCATACCAGAATCCGATCAATAAATATGAGCAGAGACCCACACCTTCCCATCCAAGGAAGACTAGCAGGAAGTTATCCGCTAGTATCAGGTTCAGCATTGCGAAAATGAAAAGGTTCAAAAATGCGAAGAACTTAGCAAATCCCTGGTCACCGTGCATATATCCGATAGAATATACATGTATCAAAAATCCTATTCCCGTTACGATCAGTAAAAGTGATACCGATAGCGGGTCGAGCAGGTATGCTATATTGACAGAAAGGGTTCCTGTTTGTATCCAGCTAAAGAAATTTACCGAAATGCTTCTTTCTTCGGCAGGCATCCCCAGCATTTGAAAAAATATCCCGGCACCGATAACAAAAGGTATAAACACCAGCAGGGAAGACAGCCAGCCCGAAACCTTTTCGTTATTAATCTTTTTACCGAACAATCCGTTTATCAGGAATCCGGCTAAAGGTAATATGATTATTAATGGAAAGAGATCTACCATTTTAAAATGTTGAGTTCGTCAATATTGAGAGTATCCTTATTCCTGTAGAGAGAAATAATGATAGCCAGACCAATTGCCGCCTCAGCTGCCGCAACGGTCAATACCATGAACACAAATATCTGTCCGCTAACGTTTCCCATATAAGAGGAAAACGCCACAAGAGAGAGGTTTATGGCATTTAGCATAAGCTCGATACACATGAATATGATTATTGCGTTTCTGCGGACCAGGACACCTATGACACCAATTGTAAATAGAAATGCGCTGAGTATGAGGTAAAAATTAACGTCTATAGTTGGCATTTAGGGTATTTGGTAATTTTCTTATCAAGATAAATTAATAAATGTATTTTTGGGAATAAAGTTAAAATTTTAGAATACTTGTGCTATGTTATATTAAGGTAGTCAAACTATTTATTCTTTAAATTATTGATCTTTTCCGTTAGCCAGTCCCGATTTGATATGGTTTTTATGCTTTTGAGTTCACTTAATAAAAAGTCTTGGTTTTCAGGTTTGTTTTGCGAAATTGTCCGAAGGATTTTATTGTACATAATTATAAAATTAAGGAATTGCTCTTTGTATTCATGAGATAGTTCTTTATTACTTTTGAGAAAATGCTTATAGGCATCTACCAGAGAAAAAGCTTGGTCGTATTGTTTTAATTCGAAAAATATTTTTAACAATAGGTTTTTAACATCAATTTTGTATAAAAAAACATCGTATTTTACTTTATTGATATTTTCCAGAGCCTTCTCATAATTTCCTTTTTCATATTCCAAATGCGCAATTGCATAATACTCGGCATTTTCTTTCAGTTCAGGTCTTAGTCTGTTAACGATAATACTCCTGTTCTCTTCAAACCATTTATCCTCATCTAAGCTTAATGCCATAAATAAAATATTTCTAAATAAAACAATATTGAGATGATCGTCTTCGGAAGCGCAAAAAGCATCCTGCCTGACCATTTCTTTATAAAGTGTCATTTCCTCGGATTGGTAATTTGACTTTCCTCTGTTTTGATTTCTTACACAAAAGGAAAGAAAATCGCTGAGTATATAATACTTTTCCCGCTTAGAAAAATTTCCGATGTTCTCTTTGTACAATTTCCGAAAACTGAAATATGCATTTTCATTATCGAGTTCTTTAGAAGACGTGTAAGCAAGGTAGTATAATTCGATAAGCCACACAAAACGGAACTTTTCTTTCTTTAGAAGTTTAATTGTCTTTTCAATATCAAAACCCTCGGCCAGGCAGTCCAGGAGGGTTGTGTTCATTTCTCCGGGATAACCCGAATTAACTATTTCTTTGTCGCGAAGAGCACGCAAGAATTTTATCAGGAAAGACAACATTATATACTCGGTATGCTTACCTTTTAAGGATATTACTTCCTTGTAATCATTGATCCCTATATAATATTCCTGTTTTAACCAGAGAATCTTTTCTTCCATTGAGAATGCGTCGAAGCTATCGAAAAGTTTTTTGTCAATTTTATCCTCGATTATCTTCAGTGTATTAAAGAAAAGTTTTCCTTTGTTCCTGTCTTTGTATTCGATTGCCAGTAACATTGCTTTTTCCGTATAATTTTTTTTCAATGATTCGGAAATAAGAAATTGCTCGGCAAGCTGTGCAAGCTCAAATGATAGGTTTTTAAGTTTTTTCTCACTGTATTTTTCACCAGGGAATAACGAAGAAAAGACTGTTTCTTTTTTAATAAATTTACTTTCGAAACCCGGGTAATAGGATTTTAAATATGAATATAAACCGGAAACATCTCTGCCTCTGGAAAAATAGGGGGATGCAATAAATTTCTCGAAAGTTTTGATTTCAGAAGGGGAGTATGTACCCAGTATTTCGACTAATTTGCTTTTTTTCATTTCGAGACTAATATACCCAGGAAGCTATATAGTAAAAAGGTAAATTATCCGATTCCAGCCTGAAAATGCATATTATACAAATAACTGATTATTTTTCCGTCGAGACTAATTCTTAAAAATTTCTTTTGTATGAGAATTAAAAAGTCGTATTTTTACCTAAATTTCCAAAAAAATAAAGGAGCACAATTTTGAATCTAAAAACCTTTTTCGTTTCGCTTGCTTTAATTTTATCCGTTTTACAAATAAATGGATATTCGCAATTCACAAAAGAACAGCAGGAAAATACAACTCCTGACGATGCTTTAACCATGCTTAAGGAAGGAAATCAGAGATTCGTAAATGGAAATACTGTTGAAAGAAATTCCAGTACCGAAGTAAAAAATTCGAGTAAGGGACAGTATCCATATGCTGTTTTACTGAGTTGTATGGACTCCAGAGTTGATCCTGAAACCTTATTTGACCAGGGGATAGGGGATATTTTTATTAATAGGGTTGCAGGTAATATTAGTAATGCTGATATACTCGGTGGTATGGAATATGGATGTGCTGTTGTTGGTTCAAAACTTATCCTTGTTCTTGGGCATACAGAATGCGGAGCAGTAAAAGGTGCAATAGATGGAGCTGAACTGGGTAATTTGACCGGTCTGCTGAAAAAGATAGATCCTGCAGTAACTTCAACAAAATTTGATGGAGATAGGACATCAAAAGATAAAAAATTCGTTGAGCTTGTAACTGAAGAAAATGTAAGGCTGGCTGTAGAAGATATCAGGAAGAATAGTCCGGTACTTAAAGCAATGGAGGACGAAGGAAAGATCAAGATTGTTGGAGGAATGTATGACGTATCGACGGGAAAAGTTACTTTCTTAGAAGATTAATTGAGGTTATTTTAGTGGAAAAAAGTTTACATGCCCGGCAGGTTAAATCCGATCATGATAGTAAAGTTAGGTTTAATGGGATTTTCCTTATTGCTTTACTTAATATCGCTTGTTTCTGATGTCTATTATCAGGTAACTCCAGGAACGTCTGTACACGGCTTCGAGTGCCTGATTATAGGCTGGTTATCGTTTTTTTATGATTGGAGCCTGCTGGTGCCATGGATATCAAATATATTGTACCTTGCCTGCATAATTATGGCTTTTTTCCGTATAACTAATTTTATAGCCATTCCAATATCTGTAATTGCTATTTGTATGACTATCCCTTCATTTTTTGTCTCAACCCTAATGTATAATGAGGCGGGTATGACCACCGCTGTAATTATTAAATTTGGTTTGTACTTTTGGGTAGCTTCGTATGTGGTCCTTTTTATGTCGACGCTGATTCCTACAGCCTGGAAGAAACAAATAAATCCAAACCTGGAAACTCATCCGGATATTCACTTAATACCTTAGAGGGGAGTACCATTGGGATAGAGGTAAGAAGTTTATAAATAAATTTAACTTTACATAATATATATTATATGACGATATATGTATTATTGGGTTTGAACTGTGCTTTTAACCTTTTTAAGCATTTCGAGACTTTTCTTTAGGTTTTCAGCTGTATTATATTCGTTTGTAACTTCGATTACCTGTTTTATGGTATTATAATCTGATCCCGTATTAAATGAGCCCTTTATATGTGAGTATAATTGATGTTCAGCGTAATTGGTACTTAGCATAGCAACATTTAGTAGTTCACGTGTTTGCATTGGTAATCCGGGTCTGCCCATAACCTTGCCATAACCCTCGATAAGCATCCAATCTGCCAGGTCAGGACTAAATGAGCCTATATTTTGCTGTAATTTATCAAAATTTGAGCTATATACCTGTTTACAATTAATAATTCCTCTTTTTTCAAATAAATTAACATTATATTGCTCTTTAGGTGGCGCATAGTTAGAAAAATGTTCCTTAAATAGTTTTAGAGATTCAAGTGTAGCAGGAAAACCATTAAATAGGTATATTTGCAACAATGTTTCGTATATATGATCCGGATTGGAATCAATTTGCTTTAGATCCGAGAATATTCCGGGCAATTGATCGAATTTCTTAGCTGAAGCACATGATGCGAGTTTACAAAGAAGAATGATTTCTGTATTCATTTAACCTATAAAAAAGTTTTGTTGATAAAGTATAACTATTATATATATAGTATAGTTAGTAAGTATATAATAAAGTATATTGTATTATATTGAAAATTCTCGATAAATACATACTCCGCAATTTCGTTATAAACTTCCTTTTTGGAATTCTGTGCTTTGTTATAATTTTCATAGCTGTAGACCTTATCGAAAATCTGGATAAATTTATCGATAAGAACGTTCCCACTGACATCATTATAAGATATTACATTTATTTCATACCTGAAATTTTAAAATTAATAACACCTATGGGAATGCTTCTGGCTTCCCTATTTACAATAAGCAGGTTTATTTCATATTCTGAATTTACAGCTATGCAGTCCGCCGGTATAGGTCTTGCACGCTATCTGGCGCCGATTCTTGTATTTGGATTTATGATGACCGGATTCTCCATCTATTTTAACGGCTGGGTTGTGCCGGATGCTAATTCCTCTAGATTACAATTGGACCGTCAATACCTGGGCAAAAATGTCATTAATGCGTCCGTCCAGAATCTTCATATACAGGAAAAGAATAATCGTATAATTACTATTGGATTTTATGATGATGCATCCCGCACAGGCAGACAGATATCGATTCAGAGCTTCGACAAAAATGACATTACACATTTAATTTCACGATTCGACATACAGAGCTTTGTTTGGGATTCGGCAAAGGCTGACTGGAAGCTCTCAAATGTTTATGAGCGTGTCTTTGGTGATTCAAACAAGATCGATTACAAACAGTATAGTGTTATTTACACCGGCGACATAAAAGACCTTGGTAAGATCTCGCTCACACCAGACCTTATTATCAAAAACCAGCTTATGCCTGAAGAGATGACGCTCAGCGATCACCGTGAGTTCATTGATAATCTAAAAGCCAGCGGTCTGGAGAGTGCAAAGACCGAAGTGGATTACTACTCTAAGATATCGTTTTCATTTGCTAATATAGTGACAATCCTTTTCGGTGCTTCTATATCGGCTAATTCCCGTCGGCGTGGCGGTGCGGCTCTGCAGTTCGGTATCGCAATAATGGTGAGTTTTATCTATCTCGGGTTTATAAAAATATCGCAGGTATTTGGATACAACGGTGATATAAACCCGGTACTAACTGCCTGGATGGCAAACATAATTTTTATCGGTATCTCACTTGTCAACTTCTGGCGTCTGCAGAGAGAGTAACTAGTTTATTTTTTCATCCTTGGGGTTGGTTGGTGATTGAAACCCAAGTCCCCCGTCAGCGATCTGGTTATGTATTTTGATTTCTCCAAACTGATTTTCGAACCGCTTTATATTTTCGTTCAGTGCGTTAAGGAAAAGCTTTGCATGCTGAGGCGTCATTATGATTCGTGACTGCACCTTTGCCTTAGGTATGCCGGGCACCACACGCGTGAAATCCATAATAAATTCTGCGGGTGAATGAGTAATGATCACTAGGTTAGAGTAAGTCCCTTCTGCCTGTTTCTCATCTAATTCTATGTTTATTTGTTGTTGTGCCGGGTTTTGTTTGTCATCCATGGTATTGTATTTATTTAAGATAAACTACCTTAAATAAGCGTAATATTAAAGTCAGGATGATTAGTTTTGTGTCTATGGTTATTCATCAGGAATTCAGGTTAGATACGTATCTAACCTTTTTTTCATTTTAATCTTATTTTACCTATAGTAATTTTGTTGATATTATTATGGTCCGGATTTTTAAAACCACAGGAAAAAGAATTAATTATTTATAATAAAATTCATAATTTGTAGCATTATCTAATTTAAATTTTACAGAATGAGTTTTTTGGTCGTTGGGTCGGTTGCGTTTGATACGATAGAGACCCCATTTGGTAAGGCGGATCGTGTAGTTGGTGGTTCGGCTACGTTTATATCACTTACAGCAAGCTACTTTACAAATGACGTTAAGCTAATTGGTATCGTTGGAAATGATTTTCCACAGGACGAAGTAGCGTTTCTGAAATCGAAAGGCGTTGATACATCCGGACTGGAGGTCCATCCGGATAAAAAATCCTTCTTCTGGCATGGTCGGTATCACTTCGATCTTAATACTCGTGATACACTTGTAACGGAACTGAATGCATTCGAAGATTTTAATCCGATAGTGCCGGATAATTTTAAGAGTAGTAAATTTCTTTGCGTCGGGAACATCGCCCCTGCATTACAGCAGAGCGTCATAAAGCAGGTTACAAAACCTGAGTTAATAGCAATAGACACTATGAATTTTTGGATAGAGAGTGCCAAGGATGAGCTCATAAACACATTGAAGCTTGCCGACATTATAATCATTAATGACACTGAAGCTAGAGAACTAACTGGTGAATACAATCTTGTAAATTCTGCGAAGAAGCTTCTTTCACTCGGACCAAGGATAGCCGTAATTAAGAAAGGCGAGCATGGTGCGTTGCTATTTACCGATGATATTGTATTCTCCGCGCCTGCCTACCCTCTTGAGGTTGTTTATGATCCTACCGGTGCCGGTGATACATTCGCGGGTGGTTTTATGGGATGGCTGGCAAAAACCGGAAGCCTCGAACCAGAGAATCTGCGTCTGGCTATGATATACGGCAGTACTATGGCATCTATATGTGTCGAAAAGTTTTCGATAGATGCTCTAAGAGACCTTGATAATGAAAAAATACTTTCCAGGTTTAGGGAATTCAGGCAATTGACCAGGTTCGAAGACATCGAACTATAGTTTGCTCTGCAACAAGGAAAATAATAAGTTCGTATGAGTATAGTAAAATCGGAAGCAATAGTTACTAAAGGCTTCAGATATGGTGAAGCAAGTAAGATCATAACGCTTTATACGAGGGATTTCGGTAAGTTTAACGCGCTGGTAAAAAGCGCCAGAAGCGTCAAATCTAGGAGTAGTGGTGTCTTTGACAATATAAATCATGTAAGTATAATATTTAACAAGAAAGACACCAGCGATTTACAATTCATCAGCAAAGGCGAATGTATAAATTCGTTCTCAAAGATAAAGTCTGACCTGGATAAACTCTCTTCAGCATTCAGGATTATTGAGCTTGTAAATCATGCTACTCACGATTATGACAATAATGAAGATATATTTGATCTTCTAAGTACCTGTTTATTTAGGTTAAACGAATGTGAACGAAATAAGGGTAATTATTTGTTATATTTTCAGGCAAATCTTACAAAACATATGGGAATTAAGCCCGAATTGGTTGATGATAATCCCCTTCCCGGGCGTGGCGCAGCGGAAACTTTTAATTCGTTAAATGCATTAAAGCTAAGTAGAAAAGAGTACCCTATTGTTAATTCATTATTTGAAAGGGATCTCGACTTTACGGGAAATATGGTTTTGGATGACAGAGACACTGAAAAAATTGGAAATAAGTTTGATCATTACCTATCGAGTCATTTGGAAAAATTCGGTTATTTAAAAACAAAAAATATTTTACATGAATTGAAAAGTTGATACCATTTTCCGACACAAATAATCTTTTTAAAGGGAGATAAAATATTATGTCAAAAAAAGAAATCTCAAAGAAATTAGTATTGAGCACGGCGCTAGTGCTTATTGTAGCGCTTACTTTTGGGGCGGTGCTTATTGCAAGTTTTAATAAGGGCAGTCTGCTGGTAGCGGATTCAAAGCTCGACTTTAAAACTACTCCCCCAATAGCAAATGAAAATCCAACGATAAGGGACTTAAATGATGCCTTTATCGAGGTGTCCGAAAAGGTAACACCTGCAACTGTATATATTGAAGTAACAACAAAAGGTAAAGAGAATAACGATAACGAGAAGCAAAACGATCTCGATTTCTTCTTTGGACCTGATAATATGGACGACATGCCAAGCCAGGGTTCGGGCTCAGGAGTTATAATAAGCAGTGATGGCTACATCATGACAAACAACCATGTTGTTACAAAAGCATCGGATGATGGTATTAAGGTTGTCTTGACTGATAAGAGAGAATTCCATGCAAGGTTGATAGGGACTGATCCTAATACGGATATCGCAGTAATAAAAATCGATGCAGACAATTTACCGGTTGCGTCAGTCGGTAATTCCGACGAAGTAAAAGTTGGTGAATGGGTACTTGCTATCGGTAATCCACTCGGACTTAATAATACAGTTACGTCGGGTATCGTATCAGCGATTGGAAGAAATATCCGTATGGGCGACAGCTATTCCATAAATAACTTCATCCAGACTGATGCAGTAATAAATCCTGGCAATAGCGGTGGTGCACTCGTTGATATGAATGGTTATGTGATTGGTATTAATGCTGCGATCAAAACCAATACCGGATTTTATCAGGGTTATGGTTTTGCCATTCCTATAAATATTGCAAAAGAAGTAGCGCAAGAACTTATCGAAAAAGGTAAAGTTGCAAGAGGCTACATAGGAGTATCGATAAAAGATGTAGATATTAAGGAAGCTAAAGGTTTAGGTCTTAATGAAGCTAAAGGTGTTCTTATCCAGGGAGTTCAACCCGGAAGCGGAGGAGAAGAAGCTGGATTAAAGATTGGCGACATTATACTAAAAGTTGACGGTCAGGAAGTGAATGCTTCTAATCAACTGCAAACCGTCATAGGTGCAAAAGATCCTGGTGATGTAGTTGATTTAACCGTATTCAGGAATGGAGATACATTTGATACAAAGGTAACATTAAAGGAAGCTATTCAGCCTAATCAGCCGGTTTCTAATAACGCGCCTGAATCAAATGAAAGCACTCCTAATCTTAATTCTAAAGCATTTGAAGGATTAGGTTTAAAGGTATCCGATATGACAGGCTCTATGCTTAGCAAGTATGGCGTAAGCAATGGGATCTATGTTACATCTGTAGGAACTTATACAGAAGCATTTAATAGAGGTCTCAGAGAAGGATTGGTTATTACTGAAGCCGATAAGAGTAAGATAAGCAGTGTTGAGGATCTGGCAAGTGTGATCAGTGATAAGAACAAGGGTGACGTGGTAATGCTCAGAGTCGTCTCCCCTGCTAAGGATGTAAGATTAATAGCTTTGGAAGTACAATAAATTTTATATATCTTATTTTTAAAGGGTTGTGCCAGGCAGTATATAGGTACAGCCCTTTTTTATATCCGGGCAGAATTTTAAATTTCTTAATTTTCACTCAAAAGCGTTTAAAACAAAGGAAAATAATATTTATGTTAAAAAGTATACTTCTTGTAATTTCGTTATTCTGCATTAGCATCATGGCTGGCGCGCAAACGTTAAGCTATGATCTGTTCACCACGCAGTCCTATGATTACCGGGCTGTTCGTTCAAGTGTGGATAATGCTCAGCTATTAAAGCTGAATAAGGAGGTCTTTGATGAAATCTTTACATCAAAGCCATACAAGCTGAATCTCAGTATTCCTGTAGAAAACGGTACGCGTGCAAATATTCAATTAGAAAGATTTGAGATACTAACACCTGATGCTAAAGGAACAACAACTTCCTCCACGGGTATAGATGAGTTTTCATTACGTAACATTGTTGTTTCATATATGGGAAAAGTTAACGGGCTGGATAATAGCTTCATCAGTCTTAATTTTTCTCTGAATGGCGTGAACGGCGTTATGGTGACTGATGTAGAGCGTTATGTAATCGGAAGAATGGAAAATATGGGCCAGAATGATTATCTATTGTTCCGCGAAAGTAAATTAAAGATGCAGAATAATTTTAGTTGTGCAACCAGTGATGAGATCACGGATGAAATGCGAAGAATGATGTCTAATCTGGATACTGATATGGATAATATGACAACCGAGATTAGACAGGCTAATATTGCATTGGATCTCGACTTTGCTACCCATAACAGGTTTGGATCGGTAAATAATGCTACAGCATATGCTCTTTCCCTATTCGCAACGTCATCGGTTCTATACTTACGAGAAATGAACATCAAGCTGAATATTAATTATGTAAATGTATGGACGACTGCTGATCCGTATACAGGATCAGGTTCGAATGATATACTTAACCAGTTTCGTTCATATTGGAATAGTAACCATCAGAGCGATCAAAGAACAATTGCCCACCTGATTAGCACACGCGCAGGAGGACTTGGCGGAATTGCATGGGTTAATGTTCTGTGTGCTAGTACATCCAATGGCTATGGATATGCATTTAGTAATACTAACGGTGGATTTAATCAGGTGCCGACATATTCATGGGATGTCGACGTTGTATCTCACGAAATGGGACATAACTTTGGTTCACCTCACACACACAGCTGTAGTTGGCCCGGTGGTCCGATTGATACCTGCTACCAGGTAGAGGGAGGATGCTACAGTGGTCCTACTCATCCGATAATAGGAACAATTATGAGCTATTGTCATCTTTCTGCTGGAAAGGTGCTGAACTTTGGAACACTTCCGAGAAATCTGATAAGAACATATGCGGAAAATGCGCCTTGTATGAATAGTCTTTCCCAGCAGGTTGTTGTAGCTTTTCCAAATGGAGGCGAATCATTCAAAACATATACAACTACAAATATAATCTGGGGAAGCGGATTTACAGGAAATGTTGATATTGAGCTTACGACAAACAATGGTGGTTCATGGTCGACTATTGCGAGCAATATCCCTGCCAGCCAGAATGAGTATATCTGGAATATTCCCAACATGGATACGACTCAGCAAGCAAAGATAAGGATACTTAATTCAGCTAATGCATCTCAAGGTGACACCTCTGACGCGGTATTCACGATTAATGAAAACCTTACGCTGATTGGAATATCATTGGTATCCCCTTCTCACTGGTCAAAGATATTTACCAGCCAGGGCGATACATCAAAGGTAGATTTTGTGTGGCGAAAAGCCGGCTATCACCCATCCATTACATATAAATGGAGCTTCAAAAAGATCGGTGGTACGACCGAGTACTTCTTCCCATCTAATAACAGCGGAAACGATACATCACTAACCGTCACAAAAGGCTTCCTTGATTCATTGGGCAGGACAGTAATTGGATTTACTAACGATTCAGTGCAATGTGTTTGGAGAAGCTGGGCATACAACGCTTACGATTCTCTCGCATCGAATATATTCATTATCACAATAGCGGATAATAGCGTCGGCATTAATAACATCGGCCAGGAGATACCCGGCGAGTTTAAGCTGTTTAATAACTACCCTAACCCGTTCAATCCCCAGACCAGGATCGATTTCGCGCTGGCTAAGGACGCTAATGTAAAGCTCGTTGTCTACGATTACCTTGGCAGAAAGGTCGCCGCCCTTGTAAACGGCAGACTGAATGCAGGCACTTATTCGGCTGATTTTAAGGGCTCAGGGCTTGCCAGCGGAGTATATTTCTACAGGCTTACAGCTGATTATTCCTCCGGTAGCTATGTGGAAACTAGAAGAATGATGCTCATAAAATAAGCATTTAATAATTTTATATACAAAAAGCGTCAAAACAACCATATTTTGGCGCTTTTTTATCCCCACAGAATGAACTTTTACCCATTATGCTCGTATAAATAAAAACAGGAATTTACTCAGTAATGACAGGTGCAGTCAAGAAATTTTTTATTGATTTTTAAGGTTATTATAGATAACTTTAACAAAATTACTATCTGATGATAAAAAAGTACCTTTTACATATAATATTAATTGCGGGTTTTATTTTGATCGGCATTAGAGCAAATGCCGGTGAAAATGAAATCCCCAGTTCACAATTAGATGGATTTGGTTCAGGCAATTCAGCAGGTAATGTTGATGATTATAAACTTTATCAAAATTACCCGAATCCATTTAATCCGGTCACAAAAATAAGTTACAAGATCAACAATGAAGGCTTCGTCTCTTTGAAGGTCTATAACTTAGTCGGACAAGTCGTTGGCGTACTCGTCAATGAAAACCAGGAACCAGGAACTTACAGCGTTATATTCAACGGTAACCAATTAACTACCGGAATATATCTCTATAAACTCCAGGTAAACGGATTTACTACAGTAAAAAGAATGACTCTAATCAAGTAATTCTTTCTTTTTTAGACTTAGATCAAATTTAATTCAGACATTTTAAAACTATGCACACAAGAAAAACGATTACTGTTTTACTACTGGTAATTACATTCTTTGCGCTTCCCCGTTTTTCATTTTCTCAATCAAAGGTCTATGATGATTTTTCCCTCAAAGCTATGCCTAACTGGGTATGGGGCGGAATGATAGAGATGAAATACTCGCACGATGAGGATAATAGAGAAAATGGATTTGGCGAATTATACACAACCGAAGCAGTGAAGCCCGGCACTTACGTCGGCAAAATAGCTAAATATCAAAAATTCCACTTTACCGCGGGAAATTTCCTCAATGTTATGTTGCAGGGTGTTTCAAATGACTGTAACGTAAAGATAGGTATAATATACGATGTCAATAATGATAACAGCTACGATGAAGAAAAGGACGTACTGCTTGTCGCTAAGCCGATTTCCTTAAACTTCGACGGATGGAAGGAAGTAAAGATAAAACTCGACGAAGAGAATTTTAAGATCGTTTCGAGTACTCCTGTTGATCTGGCAATAACCGAAGACGATGCTTTTGGTATCAGGCTGGATTATGAAACAGGCAAGAATTATAAGGAATCGAAGCTTGAGACAGGTATTGCTTTGGTCTCGGAAATCGAGAACAAAGAAAATCTCATTACTGGTAATAACACTAAAAAGAAAACGGGTGAATCTTACTTTAAAGCAAAAAACTACCCGAATCCTTTTAATCCCAATACTACAATATCATTTACATTACCGGAAGCTAGCTATACCAATGTTACAGTCTATGACAGGCTGGGCAGAGAGGTAAAAGTTCTGCTTGACGAAAGTCTTTCTGCTGGTACACATTCTGTCGAATTTGAAGCAGATGGTTTACCGAGTGGCATTTACTTCTACAGAATAAAGACTTCGAGCGAGACGGAAGTATTGAAGATGATACTTGCTAAATGAAACTAACGGTTTTACCCTAATAAAAAACCCCGCCGAGCAAATCAGCGGGGTTTTTTGTTTTATATACTTATTGATCTTATTTAAGCGAGAATGCCTGCATTTGAGCATTGTTATTAGCTACCAGTATTACAGGCTTCTTATCTGCTCCTACATGTATCAGTTTAATGTCTTTCACGTCTCCGGGAGCGAAGAATCCCGATTCTAGAAGATTAACGGGCTTAAATCCGCCTTTACCGTCCCCGAGAAGTACTGTTCCCCTGCCTGCGTCATACCTGATCGTCTCGACTTCAGCGCCGAAGTTATTTCCTGCCGCTACTATATCCATATTGCCGTCCTTATTTACGTCTATCACTATCGCGCCTGCGATCGGTGAGAACTGTGCTTCGATCGGAAGTATAGACATTTCATACTTCCCATTGTTATTGATTATTACACAGCTTTCGAAATCCTTTGCTTCGAGCTTTAGAGCCCTGTTTAGCTTATCTTCGGTATAAATATTTTGAAGAGATGCTTCAGCGAAGCTCTGATATGTTGGGAATTTATCCAGTATGAATGGCATTTGTCCCGATGAACATTCTCTTCCCCTTACAGGAAGGCATTTTTTATCATTACTGAATTTTGCAAGTACTATGTCGTTTGTTCCGTTATCATCGAAGTCAGTACTATATACCTGGAGCGGTTTTTCTCCTGATGGGTGAAATTTATTATTTGCGCCTAGATTTCCACAGATAAAGTCCATATCACCGTCACCATCCAGGTCTGCCGGGGTAACACTATACCACCATCCGCTGGAATGATCGTCCAGTCCCTTCTCTTTTGAGACGTCTTTGAACTTGCCTCCGTCATTTTGGAATAGACATATCGGCATCCATTCACCTACAAACGCAAGATCCATATCACCGTCTTTATCAAAATCTGTGAACTCTGCATCGGTTATCATGCCGGGAGTAACAAGACCTGGTGCATCTGTCTCGGTTACATCGGTGAATTTACCGCCGTCGTTTTTAAGCAGATAGCTTCGCGGTGAATATGGATACTTAGCAGGAGTAACTCTTCCCCCAACAAATAGGTCCATGTCGCCGTCGCCGTCATAATCCCCTACTGTAACTGCCATACCACTCGTAGTGATAGAAGGGATTGCGCCGGATGATTTTGTAAATGCTCCTTTTCCGTCATTGATATACAGCCTGTGCGCTAATAGTGGAGAACCTTCCGGGAATTCGTTGCTTCCGCTGGAAACGTATAGGTCCATGTCACCGTCGCCGTCTGCATCGAAGAATACTGAACCCATATCTTCTGATGCCTTATCGGCTTCCCAGGGCTGACTTTCTGCCTTAGCGAATTTACCTTCGCCGGTCTGAATATAAAGCTCACCGCTTTGACCAGCCGCTCCGCCAATGTAAAAATCTTCCATACCGTCTCCGTTTACATCTCCAACTGAGATGAATGGACCGTTTTGAGATTGCTTATGAGGAATAAGGCTTTCTTTTACAAAATCATCGTATGCTACATCCGTGTGTTTAAAATCTATTCCCAGGTCATTTTCAGCTTCCTGGAAGTATTTAGGATCTATTTTATTTACAGGTGTTGCTGTTTCATTTGCATCTGAATAGTTTGCTTCTAAAACCTGATTCGTACTCACGTTTTCTTTAGTCTGTTGTTTGCCGTCCGGCCATTGTATCACCAGTTTCTTTATCTCATCAGCTTTGCCTACACCAAAGTGCAGGATGCTTTCTACGGAGGATAGATAACCTCTTGACGGGTATAGCTCCTGGTATTGAATTGCGCCGTCATCATTGATTAGATATACTTTCGCGCCGTAACCGTTTGGATTTGTCTCAGGTCCTTTGAATTTTACCTGAAGGTAATTATTATCCAGTTCCTTCGTAGCAAGGTTTTCATAAATTGATGCAACGTCATCGAGATTGTTAATTACTATTTCAAGGTCACCGTCATTATCCAGGTCTGCGTATGCAGCTCCGTTTGAATTTACCTTTTGATCCATTTTCCATGGCTCGTCCATGGATTTGAATTTAAAATTGCCTGTATTCCTGTATATGTAATTAGCAACTTTGGTACCGGGCATCATTCCCATAACTTCTTCAAAAGTTACCTTCTCACCTGCTGCTTTCTTCTTTTGAAGGCTGATCTTAAAGTCATTGTCAGTAACGTCTTTTGTTATACCGTTTGTTACGAATAGATCTTTCATACCATCGTTGTCAAAATCTGCAAACAAAGGCGCCCAGCTCCAATCGGTCTTACCAACTCCGGCGATCTGATTTATTTCACTGAAATTACCGTTGCCGTTATTAAGCTGGAGCGTATTGCTCATATACTGATAATTATAACCGTTGTCTACCATTTTCCAGAACTTTGGCGGGTTCATCGATGCCATTGTTCTTTTCGACCTTTCGTGTTGCGGAGCAACCATGTCCAGAACATAAAGGTCGGCAAAGCCGTCATTATTTATATCGGCAAAATCGCTCCCCATTCCATAAAAAGAGATGTGGCTAATATGTTCGCCGATCTCTTCTTTAAAAGTTCCGTCACCCTGGTTTATATAGAGCATATCGGGCTCCAGGAAGTCATTTGCAACATAAATATCTTCCCAGCCGTCATTATTAAAATCACCAATAGAAGCGCTGAGTCCCCATGCCTTGTTTGAAATTCCTGCTTCTTTGGAAATGTCCGTGAATGCGCTTCCGTTATTCTTATAAAGTTTATCGGAATCGAATTCGGTTGGCTGAAGCGTTGATCTGTCATAAAGCAGATCATTGTTTTGAAAGTCTACCCTATGACTGACAAGATACATATCGAGATCGCCATCCTTATCGAAATCGGCAAAATATGATTGTGTAGAATATCCGGGATCATCTATACCATAATCGCGGGCTTTTTCGGTAAATGTATTGTCCCCATTATTTACATAAAGAAGGTTTCTTCTCAAGTCCGGATCCGGATTATTACCTGATCTTGAAACGTAAATATCCAGGTTACCGTCATTATTGATATCTACCATTGATACACCTGTTTTCCAGCCGTCACGGGCTGCTACACCAGCTTTATCCGTGATATCCTCGAATTCAAGATTACCTTTATTTAGATATAGCTTGTTTGAAAGTTGATTTGCAGTGAAATAAAGATCTGGCAAACCGTCATTATTGATATCCCCGACGGCAACTCCGCCGCCGTTATAGATGTACTGATATGAAAAATAATTCAGATCAGGTGTCTCGGTAACTTTGTTATTAAAATCTATGTGAGATTTTTCGGAGGGTACCTGAGCAAAAATTGCTTTAGTTGATTCATCGGTATTTGTATTATCCGATGATTCTTCTTTGTTACAGCCGTTAAGCGTCATGATTGCCATAACAAACATTACGAAAAGACTTGCGAGTACTCCCATACCGGCAGACCTTTTCTTATGGTTGAAATTGTACATATTCTATTCACCCCTTTGTTATTTCAAAAAAACAATCCTTCGCCGGTCCGCATGGAGCCGGCAAAGGACAAAACATTTTAATTATTATTTGATTAACAACATTTTTTTAGTTTCTACATAACTTCCGGCTGTGATCCTGTAATAATAAACACCGCTTGCCAGCTTACTGCCGTCAAAAACTGTGCTGTAGCTTCCTGCTGCCAGACCCGTATTAACTAGCTGTGTTATTTCCCTGCCTGTCATGTCATATATAGTGATAGAAACAAATGACTGAACCGGAATATCAAAATTGATCTTGGTTGTCGGGTTAAATGGGTTTGGTGAATTTTGGCTTATTGCGTATGTTACAGGAATTGAACCGCCGTTATTTGTTACATTTGTGATCGAGCCGTTGGCAATAAAAGAGTGAAGCTGTGCCGGAGCGGTTCCCGGTGAGAATGCCTCCCTGCCCTGATTATCCACTGCCTTGATGTAATAAACATAGGTTGCTGTATCATTATTTCCTGGGATATTTGCTGTCCAGTTACTTCCACCGGAATTTGTCATCGATATGCTGTCCGTAATTGTACCTCTTCCCCAGAATAATTTAATTTCGGAAGTATTTAACGGGTTTACGGTTGTATTTATCATTGCATCTACCGTGTACGGACCGGATAGATTCGGTGTATTTAATAAAGGCATATGAGCTATGCTCGGACCCATGTACATAAATGCTGCGTTAAGATTAATAACGCCCTTACCATATGTGTTATCTTCACCTGCTGTACCCAGATCTGTCGCAGTCGTGAATAAAATTGCTTTTATCTGCTTTCCTGTTAGATTTGGCGAAACCGATCTTAGCAAAGCTACGCTTCCACCAACGTGCGGTGAAGCCATTGATGTACCTGTCATATTACCATATCCGCCCGGAATGGTTGAACGCACTGACGTACCCGGTGCTACTACCTCCGGCTTTATTAAAAGTGTGCCTGAACCCCCGCAAATTGACGGTCCCCGGCTGGATGATGATGTTATCGTCCACGGGAATGACGTGTTTCCGTTAATATTTCCTACCGCGAATGTGCTCACCGAATCTATGCTGAGATTCTTCGGTGGAGTGATCGATGACGCGCTTGGTCCCGAGTTACCCGCTGAAAACATCACCGCTGTACCTACCGCCTCTACCGCTGTCAGAGTATTGATATATATCGTTGAACTGCACTGTGTACTTCCTGATTGTGATGGATCCTGCCATGAACAGCTTATAGCGTCCGGCATGTCCATTGTATTCACGTTACTATCCGGATCCATAGCCCATTGGTATGCCAGTATATTCATAGATGGATACGACGCTCCCGGGCAGTCCGTTATACCTGCCGCCATCCAGCGCGCGTCCGGAGCGACACCCACCGTATCACCCGGCTCCATTCCGCACATAATACCCATCGTGTGAGTTCCGTGGCTTCCGCAATCGAACGGCGTCGTCGAAACCGGTGCTATAGGATCGAGCCATGAATGGTACCACGGTCTGCCGTTATTTCCCCACCATCTGGAGCCAAGAGCCACGTGTGTACCGTTGACACCACCGTCTATATTCATAACTGTCCTGCCCTGTCCTGTAAATCCCCTCGCCCATATCGAATCTGCCTTGATGACTTTTAGTCCCGGCTGTACCGTTGCTGTATTATCGAATATCCCATCGAATATCACCTCGTCCGTTCTTATTTCTGCATCCAGATCCAGTAGCTCTACGTCACCTCTCAATGCTAATTTGTATATTACTTCCGGTATTGCTTCCACAAAGAACATATTTGTTATCCAGTAAGAGATATACTGGTTTACTTTGCCCAGCTTTTTCTCATTTTCCAGATAAGTTTTGATTGGTCCTTGTGTTTGTGAAGCCTTGTATTGAAGTGTATTTATAACTGTGCGCGCCCTCAGGTCGAGTGTTGCGCGTTGCTCATATAGTTGCTTATCTAATGATATAATATCTACTTTATCTTTAAGTAGCACCAGAGTCCTCACATAAGCGACCGGGTTCATAGTCTGAAGTTTTTGCTGGAGTCTTTCTGTTATTTCTGTGTTTTGCGCGAAGCAATTTCCAACAAATAACACCAGTAAAAAAACCGGTAAAAGTTTTCTCATACGTTGTTTGGAATTAAACGTTTGTTAAAATTTTTAAAAAGAAACTAATTAATACTCATAAGTCACAAGACCCGAAGGGAATGAACCCATTTGGATCCTGAGGCTGTCCAGTTGGAAGCCGTTTACTTTAATAAGTCTTGTTGTTCCGATTTTATTTGACCCGATAGTCGGGTGATGACCGTCAAATCCAGCCGTACTTTCACATGACACTATTGCGTAAGTTCCGCCGAACGAGAAATCTACGCCGTGAGGCTGAACTCCTACGTTTCGCACGGTAGTTACCAGCGTCTGTGAAACCGGATCGATTACACTGACGGTATATTCTCCGTTAGAATTTTTATTCTTATTACATACAAACAAATACTTTCCGTCCGGGGTAAATTTCATCAATATCGGGTTGTTTCCTACAGTTATATCCTTTACAAACGACAGATCGCTTGTTCTTAATATCCTTACTATATCGTCATTTGAGTTTCCTGCAGGACCGTTACAGCTTATGTATAGATACTGTCCGTCCGGTGAGATCCTTATCTGGTAAGGCCTGAACATTCCCGTTCCGTTTCCTGTTGGGGGAACGGATGGGTCTATTCCTGTCTCATTTTCGATCACCGGGATGGTGTTTGTTATATTTATTTTAAATATGTATTCCCCTATCTGCGATGCTGCATACAGATAATTTCCATTTGCGTCTATGTCCATGCCGTGAGTAGCAAACATTTTCGGGTCGGTTACCTTTTGAATACTTGTTTGGCTCATTGTATTAGGATCGAACTGCGTTAAACCCCTTTCTGTACCTGTTGCATCGAAATTTGATACAAACGCTTTAAATCCATCCGGCGTTATCTCTATATGTGCCGGGCTTAAGCCAACATTTATCCTGCCTGCGCTTCCATATGGATAATCTATGTTAACATCATACTTTTCGACAAATGTCTTTGTAATAAGGCTCACATAAAAATACGTCTTTGCCGGGTTCAGCTCTATATAGTGAGGCGAACTCAATCCCTGTCCTGTACCCTCACCAACAGGTATCATTCTTGTTACAAGGAAATGGGATGACGGATCATTCAATACAACCGATACCAGGTCAGCGCCTTGATTCAATACAAATGTCTTTCTGCTGAGATTAGTATATGCGATTCCTCCGTCCTTGCTTGGTGCTCCTGCATTTATCCAGTCGATAATTTCCTGTAGCTTCGCCTGTCCATTTGAAAGCACAGTATCTATTTTGTGATACTGAGGTAATGCAACGTCCGTTACGCTGGCTACCTGCGTATTATTTGTGTCGCTGTTCAATACAGATGTAAAGAACGACCAATAAGCATTGTATGGAATGATTTCACTTCCGTTTACCGATCCGTCCATTGTTTTAGCCCAGTCTATAAGGCTCAGTCCGTTTGGCGGGTTTGTACCGCCGTGACATGATGGGCTAGAGCAAGTAATGTTGCTTTGCGGATCGAGCGGTGTATTAAAAATTGCCGCGATATTATCGGGATATGCAACTCCGCTGTCCGGGTTTATAAAATCTTGCTGGCATGACTGTAAAAAAAGTGGTAAGGAACAAACTACTACGAGCGCAGATATAAAAACTACTCTGCTTATATTTCGCTTAATCATTTTCTGTAAGGATTTCCAGTTTATTTTCAAAATCACTAATTAAGCGGATAAACTTTTCTCCGAGCGGTTCGGGAAGGTTGGTTTCTATGTTGAGATTGACTAATATACCACTTCCACTGCAAAGGATTTGTTTTGTAGTATCATTCTCGATGACATGTTCAAAACAAAAGCTTGAATTCTTTATCCACTTTATTCTTGTATATACGTTCAAACTATCATCGAGAAAAGCCGGGAAATGATAATTGATCGTATTATTTACTACAACAACCTTTAGTTCGTTATTAAAAATCCCATTTTTATCTATCTTATATTCAAATTCTCGAATGTATTCTACCCTGCCGATCTCAAAATATTGCAAATAGACAGCATTATGGACTATCCCCTGCGAATCCACATCGAATGTCCTGACACGGATCGGGATCCTGTATCTAAAATCAGCTATTTCGGGTAAATCCATAAAAAATAATATAATTCAACATTTTCCCAATTGCAATCAAATTTCTCGTTATAACATTGGACTCAATATGTGCTTAATTATTTTAATTTTATCAGCTATATTTATAAAATATATTAAATAAGTCCGAAACAAAATATTTTATGCCGAGAAATTCAAACTCTGGAAAGAAAAAAATAGGAATGATCGGCTTCCCTGTTGAGCTGGGAGCTGATAATAAGGGTGTTGACCTGGGACCTACCATACTAAGATATACTGATATTAAAGACAAACTTAAAAAACTCGGTTACAGGGTTGATGATTTCGGCGATATTAAGATTGGCAAACGCGACGACCTCAAGATATTAAACAAGAATCTCAAATACCTTAATGAGATAAAGGTTGCTTCCGAACAGCTTTCTAAGCAGGTGTACAACATGATGTCTAAGAATTACCTGCCCCTTATACTCGGAGGTGATCACACTACTGCAATTGGTTCTATAGCCGGCATTTCAAAGTACCTCAAAGAAAAGAAGAAGAAGCTTGGTGTGATTTGGATAGATGCGCATGCCGATATGAACTCGGAGAGAACTACCCCATCCGGTAATATACACGGAATGCCGCTCGCTGTTTCTCTTGGTATAGGTAATAAAGAACTAACCAACATTGACGGATTCGCTCCAAAGGTCGACATGAAGCACATTGCGATGATTGGTATAAGAGACCTCGATAAAGGTGAAGCCACACGGATTAAAAGAGACAAACCGATTGTTTATACTATGTCGGACGTTGATAAAATGGGCATACATGAAGTAATGGAGCGCGTTATAGCCGCTCTGTACAGAAAGGTAGACCACATTCATGTCAGTTTCGATATTGATGCGATGGATCCGTTCATTGCTCCCGGAACAGGCACTCCCGTACCCGGCGGATTTGATTATCGTGAAGGACAGCTTTTAATGGAAACGCTTTATGCCAGGGGTTGTATGGATTCTCTTGATATGGTTGAGGTTAATACTCGTTTGGACGATAGGAATAAATCCGGAATTCTTGCTTCACAGCTTATAGCTTCCGCTTTTGGAAAGAATACTCTGTTTAAGTAACCTTAGACCTTAATTTCTCAAGTTTATCTTCTGTATCTTTCTTTTTATCACGCTCTCGTGCGATTATTTCCGGCGGAGCATTCTCCACGAATTTTGTATTGGTAAGCTTTGAATCTATCCCCTTTAGGTAGCTCTCTAATTTCTCGATTTCCTTAACATATTTTTCTTTCTGTTTTTCAGAATCTACAACACCTTCCAGCAATAAATAAATTACGAACCCCGATATCACGTTGCTGATTGAATTTCCCGGTTCATCATGCGAAGTTGAATAAGATAGATCGACATTGCACATCTTGCTTATAAGGTCTCCGTAAGTATCCAGAAATTTTATCTTGTCCTCGTCTGTGTGCATTATAACATTGCATTTTGTCGTAAATACAATGTTGTTCTCGGAACGAAGGTTTCTGATACTTGTTACGATGTTGATTATATTCTGAAACTCGTCCTCGATTATCGGGTCTATCTTCTCAGTAGCTATTTCCGGAAATTCCTGTACCGAAATTGATTTGTTTTCTCTGCCATCTTTTAATAAATGCCACAATTCCTCTGTTACAAATGGAATAACAGGATGAAGCATCTTTAGAATATTTTCATAGATGCCCATAGCCTTTTCGATTATTGATACTGCTGAATCTTTGTTATCATCGAGTCTTATCTTGAGGAGCTCGATATACCAATCACAAAAATCCGACCACACGAAGCTGTACATGGCTTTCGTATAATCATTCAGCCTGTAGTCATTCAAATTTGTGTTAATATCCTTTAATGTAGAGTTAAATCTGCTGTCTATCCACTTCTCAACAATATCGTTATCCAATGGTTCACTGCCGTATTCTGATGAACTGTGTATCTTTTGGTAATTCATCATCAGGAATCTTCCGGCATTCCAGAGCTTTGTTACGAAATTCCGTCCTATCTCAGTTTTCTTTTCATCGTAAAGCACGTCGTTTCCAAGCGGGGCGAGATATATCAGTGTAAATCTCAATGCGTCCGTGCCATATTTATCCATTACGTCGAGCGGGTCCGGTGAATTGCCAAGCGTCTTTGACATCTTCCTGCCCTCTCCGTCACGCACAAGCGAATTAAAGTAAACGTCCTTGAATGGAATGTCCTTCATGTATTCAAGTCCTGCTATGATCATCCTTGCAACCCATAGGTAAATTATGTCTGAAGCCGTTACAAGCAGATCTGTTGGATAGAAATAATGTAATTCTTTATTGTTAGCATCCTTTTCTGAGTTTTGCCATCCGAATACACTGAAAGGCCAGAGCCACGATGAAAACCATGTATCGAGTACATCGCTGTCCTGTGTCCAGTTTTCGGGATCCTCCGGTGGTTTCACATCGCAATACACTTCACCTGTTTCATTGTGATACCAGACAGGTATCTGGTGTCCCCACCACAGCTGACGGGAAATACACCAGTCACGGACGTTCCTCATCCAGTGATAATATGTCTTTGTCCACATTTCGGGATAGAACTTGATCTTACCTTCTTCGACAACTTTTATTGCGGGTTCAGCGAGCTTCTTCATCGAGACAAACCACTGCTCCGATAGGATCGGCTCTATCATCGCCTTTGACTTCTCACTATACATAACATTGTGAGCGTAATCTTCTACTTTCTCTATATGTCCTAATTGTTCCAGCTTTTCAGCAACCTGCTTGCGGGCCTTGAATATATTCACTCCCTCGAACTCCATTCCATATTTATTTAACGTGGAATCCTTAGTTACCACGCTCATTACGGGAAGATTGTGCCTCTTTCCTACCTCGAAATCGTTTATATCGTGTGCCGGTGTTATTTTTAATACTCCCGTCCCAAATTCTTTATCCACGTACTCATCCGCAATTACGGGGATTTCCTTATTTGCCAAAGGGAGTATCACTGTCTTACCGACGAGTTTGGCGTAGCGCTCATCGTGCGGGTTCACCGCCACTGCCACATCCACGAACATTGTTTCCGGTCGCGTTGTCGCTATCGTCACATACTCATCCGAATCCTTTAAGAAATATTTTATATAAAATAGCTTGTCCTGCTTTTCTTTGTAGAATGTCTCGTCGTCGCTGACTGTGGTCATAGATTCCGGATCCCAATTAGTTATCCTTTCACCCCGGTATATCAGCCCTTTTTTATACAGATCCACAAACACCTCATTCACCGCTTTAGACAACCCTTCGTCCATAGTGAAGCGTTCCTTGGACCAGTCCACCGACGCCCCCAGCTTCCGTAGCTGCTTTAGTATGTGCCCGCCGTGCTTCTCCTTCCACTCCCACGCCAGCTTGATAAACTCCTCTCTGCCGACGTCTTCTTTTTTTATTCCCTTACTTGCCAGATCCTTCTCGACCATCATCTGCGTAGCAATACCCGCGTGATCCATCCCAGGCACCCAGCAAACCTCGTATCCCTGCATGCGCTTCCATCTCGCGTATAGATCCTGTATCGTGTTATTGAGTATATGCCCGATGTGCAGTATCCCTGTCACGTTGGGCGGTGGTATCACGATAGAATACTTCTTCCTGTCCGGACGCACGTTCGCATGGTATACCTTCTTCTCCTCCCAGAAATCAATCCACTTCTCTTCCGTGGGTTTTATGTCATAATTTTTCGGTATTTCGGTCATATATTATATTTCTTCCTTTTTGATCTTAATAAATTCCTCCTCGCCGGAGTTCATTGTGATCAGCTCATATGCTAAATCCAGGTACGCAAGCGCGCCCTTCGAGTCTATCTTATACAAACACAGCGGCTTCCCATAAAACGTCGCCTCATTAAGCAGATTCGATACCGGGATTATCGTATTTAGCATCATATCCTTGTATTTTATTCTGAGCTCCCTTTCCGCGATTTCCGTCACTTTTGAGTCCTTTTCATACATTGTCAGTACGATTCCCTCAACCGATATACCCGGATTTGAATTATCTTTCACCCATTCTATGTAATTAAACAGCTTATCTATTGCATCCAGAGCCAGATGACCGCATTTTACCGGGATCAATATAGAATCCGATGCCGTCAAAGCGTTCGTTGTAACACCCCTGAGCACAGGTGGGCAGTCAATAATAATAAAATCATACTTATCCCGGCATTCCCGCATAGAATTCTTCAAAATTACCCTGTTATCCGATGATTTTGAAAATTTCTCCTCAATTTTGAGCGAATTTATATTCGACGGCACAAAATCCAGGTATTCCATCTCTGTCTTGTGAATTGCCTGCGAAATCGACTTAGAAAAGCCAAAAACGTCCGCAATTCCAGCTTTTATCTTATCCGGAGTGAAGCCCAGTGCCACAGCTGCAGAACCGAACGGATCTACATCTATCAGTAGAGTCTTTTTTTCTGCTACTGCCAGTGACGCCGCGAGATTAACCGCCGTTGTGGTTTTACCGACTCCTCCCTTTGGGATGCATACTGAAATTGTTTTACCCATTAATACTAGATATTACTATAAATATATGCTTTAACTAGTTTACAATAAATATAAATATGTCTAACTCTTAATCTAGATAATAGCTATAAATCCGAATAGTAAACCTTATCATTATTGATCACAGCGAACGGTTTACACTTCACTTTCCAGCCGTCGAATGGCGTATTCCTGCTTTTAGTCTTAAACTTACTTTTATCGATTACCCATTTGGCATTGGTATCCAATATTGTCAGATTTGCCTTTTGACCCTTTTTTATCCTTATTTCCGACAGTTTCAGTATCTTTCTCGGATTTATAGACATTTTTCTTATCATTTCCTCGAACGATATGATCTTTTTATCTACCAGGAACGTATATGACAGTGCCACAGACGTTTCCAACCCTATTATACCAAATGGAGCCTTGGCAAATGGTCTCTTTTTCTCACTTTCTGCATGAGGAGCGTGATCCGTGCATATCACGTCGATTTGACCCTCTTTAAACGCTTTTAATATCCTGTCCACGTCCTTTTGTGTCCTCAGAGGCGGGTTCATCTTAGCATTCGTTCCGTAGGTTTCACATGCCTTATCCGTTAATATAAAATGATGTGGACATGCTTCAACCGTAGCGTTTACCCCGTCAGCTCTCGCGTTTAATATTATATCGATGCTGTCACCGCAGGATGCGTGCTGAAGATGATAGCGCGTCCCTTTAACAAATCTTGCTATTTCGAGGTCGCGTGCTACTACAACCGTCTCGCTTATAGTAGGAATGCCCTTTATACCGAGCTTTTTCGAAACCTTTCCTTCATTCATCGCTCCGTGATCGGATAATATCATGTCCTCGGCATGCTGTACGAATAAGGAATCTATCTTGGATATCTCCTCCATTGACTTTCTTACAAGCATCGGGTTGGCTACAGGGCTTCCGTCATCCGTAAACGCCACCGCTCCGGCTTTGTGTGATGAATTAATATTTGCTAATTCATGACCTGCTCTGTTTTTTGTTATGCAGGCAGTCGTAGTCAAATCTATTAATGAATTCTTTCCGTGTTTTAAAACTTGTTTAATAACTTTTGGGGTATCAATTGCCGGGCTGGTGTTTGGCATCATTGTAACACCGGTAAATCCTCCGTTCATTGCCGATTCGCTTCCGCTTTTAATATCTTCCTTATGTGTTTGCCCCGGTTCGCGGAAATGGACATGCATATCGAATAATCCCGGTACACATGTTAAGCCTTTCCCGTTTATTACTTCGACACCCTCTTTATCAACCTTGCCGATCTCTTTTATTATACCGTTCTCTATGTAAATATCGGCTGTTCTGTTAAGTCTGTCAGCCGGAGATACTATCTTTATGTTCTTAATTAGTAATTTCAACGCGCCAGTAATAATTTTAAAATAGCCAGTCTGACTGCAAGTCCGTTAGTAACCTGCTTATATCCGTAAAAATTTTCCGAATCGACTACGTATTGATCCAGCTCCACTCCTGTATTCCACGGTCCTGGGTGAAGTATCTTAATATCGGGGTTAAGTGCTAATCTTTTTTCATTCATGCCGTATTTATCGTGAAACTCTTCGTTTGTGATCTGTTCGCCCGCGCCTCTCTCTTGCTGTATGCGCAGAAGCACAAGCGCGTCTGTATTTTTGATCGCATCGTCTATGGAATCTATTATTGTTACACCTAGGTCATCCACGTCTCCCGGTATGTAAGCGCCGGGAGCGCATATTGATACGTTCGCGCCGAATTTGTTTAGTCCGTATATGTCTGACCTTGCAACCCTGCTGTGTGATATATCACCTACAATACAAACTTTTATTCCCTCTAGCTTTCCGAATATTTCTCTAAGCGTTAGCATATCCAGAAGACCCTGCGTCGGGTGTTCATTTGTTCCGTCTCCTCCGTTTATAACACACGCTGAGGAGTTATCGACCACTTTTTGATAGAACCCGTTTTCACTATGCCTTACAACTACACAGTCAAATTTCATTGCGTCGAGATTGCGTATGGTATCTACATCTGATTCCCCTTTTGAAAGCGAGGAGATTCCTGATGTGAAATTAACTGCTTTCATCCCGAGTAATTTCTCTGCTAGCTCGAATGATACTCGTGTCCGTGTTGAATTTTCAAAAAACAGGTTAATAACGGATCTGCCGGATAGGATCTCTTTTACGTTCTGACTTTTATCGGATACTGTTTCCTTGTATTCGGACGCTTCATCGAGAATTAATTTGATAACGTCCTTGTCCAGGTCTTTTAATCCCGTGATATGTTTCGGAAAGCTCAAATTAGTTTTATCCTACCAATAAATTCCACAAAATGTAATCGAGTATTAGAATACTGGCGGCGCAGATAACGAATGATTTGATCGTGGAAAGTCCCACTCCCTGCGCGCCTCCTCTTGTTTCAAAACCTACGAAACAGCCTATGGATGAAATTGCCAGCCCGAACCAGAATGCTTTTATCATCGCCGTATTGAAATCACGTATCTGGAACGACCCTTTAAACCCGTTCATAAATACATTTGGCGACACGTCCAGAAACAACGTGCTTACTACAAATGAACCCGTTATAGCAATTGTGACGGCATATATCACGAGTATTGGAAGCATCACGGTTGTCGCTATTACTCTCGGCATTGCAAGGTAACGTATAGGGTTTATTGCCATAGCTTCCAGAGCGTCTATCTGCTCGGTTACTTTCATTGTGCCAAGCTCCGCCGCGATCGAGGCTCCTACCCTGCCGGCAAGAACTATAGCCGCGAGTACCGGTCCCAGCTCGATGATGATTGCCTTTGAAGTTGCTGAACCAAGATAGTTGTTCGATACCAGTCCTGCCATCTGGTAAGCCGCTTGCCACGCTGACACTGCCCCGGTGAAAAGACCGATTATAGAAACAAGTACGAACGAATTAACGCCGATACTGACCATCTGCTCTATTATGAGCATCCTGTCTTTGAATACTCGCGGAAGACTTTTGAACATACCGACCAGTAGTATGCCAAAGCTTCCCATATCGTTAAAGAAATTGCTTATTCTATTTATAATGAAATCCATCAGACCCTTTGTATTTTAACCTGTAGTAACTTGTTGCCCGTCTTTTTCATAACGGTAAATATTAATCCCTTATAATCTATCCTCTCGAAAACCTCCGGCACGTGTCCCGTTACCGTCTGCAAAAATCCGCTAAGTGTATTGTATTCTTCCGTGTCATCGGGAATATCAGTATTAAATCTTTGATTAAAAACGTCAATTTCAATATCCGGATTAACAAGGAATATTCCCTTCTTGTCTATCGTAACTTTTTCCGCTTCGACGTCATACTCATCCTCTATCTCACCCACTATTTCTTCGATGATGTCTTCAAGTGTTACAAGTCCCACCATTTCACCGTGTTCATTGACTACGATCGCGAGGTGTATCCTTTTCTTTTGAAACTCTTTGAGTATCTCGCCGATGTGTTTGGTTTCCGGAATGAAATGAGCCGGGCGAAGTATGTCCATTATCGTTATCATCTCTTTATGCTCGGAAGCCGTCAGCAGGTCTTTCGAATATATTATACCTACAATATTATCCATGTCATCCTTATAAACAGGTATTCGTGAATATCCCTGCTCTAGCACCACCTGTATTATTTTTTCCTTTGAATCATCCACCTCTACGGCAGTAACCTCATTTCGGGGTATCATAATGTCGTCTGCCGTCTTATCGTTAAACTCGAATATCCTCTCTATAAGCTGATGCTCCGTCGAATCTATAGCACCCGTCTTCTGACCCTCTGAAATAAGCAATCTTAATTCTTCTTCCGAGTGTGACCTTTCCGATTCTGAAATAGGTTTTATCCCGAACATACGCAGTATAAGGTTTGCTGTGCCGTTCAATGCCCATATAGCAGGTTTTAAAACCTTGTAAAAGAAATTTAAGGGCATGGCAATAAATAGCGTTGTTGATCTGGGATGTCTTATAGCAAGAGATTTAGGACCAAGCTCTCCCAGTACTATATGCAGAAAGGTTATAATTATGAAACCAACCGTGATTGATATTGAATCTATCGTTTGCGGGTTCGTAATGTCCAGCATCGCAAATATAGGCTCCAGTATACGGGATGTAACCGGTTTACCTATCCAGCCTAATCCCAGTGAAGCTACCGTAATACCCAGCTGAGTTGCTGAGAGGTATTCATCCAGGTGCGATATGAGCTTAAGCGATGTGGTGGCTTTTTTATTGTTGGCTGACAATAGCTCCAGCTGTGTTCTCCTGACTTTTACTATGGCAAATTCAGCCGCCACAAAGAAAGCGTTTAAAAAGACGAAGAAGAAAAGAAAAAATAGATCGGTGAATAATAATTTTAAGTCGTCCATTATTTATCTACGCGAAAAAAGAAACCCCTCCTCTGCTAATTTGGAGTGAATAGTTTAATAAAATAAAATTTGCTGATAAAGCTTTGAAAAGTGAAAATCGTATATGGGGGTCGGAGTTATCCAAATTACTTTGCAAAGATCATTTTTTTAATGTCTGAAGAATAACTTGTCTGCAGTTTGTAAAAATATATCCCGCTGGATAGCTCAGGAAAGTTTCCTGTATTAAATTCTATTGAATATGTACCCGGGTTCTGTGTCTGATCGACAAGTACCGCTATCTGCTTTCCCGTAAGGTTATATACCTTTAATGATACATGACCTGCCGTAAATATCTTGTATGAAATTATCGTTGAAGGATTGAAAGGGTTTGGATTGTTTTGCAAAAGCTCGAAATCCGGTATGCTCGAGATTCCTAATTTGATTTCTTCGTTTCCTATTTCCTGCCCTTCGTTGTTTATGAGTGTGATCTTATAAAAGTAAACTCCGTTTTCCTTTACTTTGTGCCTGTATGAATACACATACTCGGAAACGGAATCTTTTGTCTCTTTTTCTATGAAGTCGCCGAATTTGATTGCGTCCAGGTCGGTGTAATTTGCTTCGCCTGATTTCTTGGTTTGTAATCTGATCTCTTTTAGGTCTTCCGGATTATTTATAACCCAATAAAGCCTTACCCTGTCCAATTTGATCTTCGCATAGAAGTTCTCTATGACGTTTTTCGCATCGGACGGCTCACCGCTTTCGCTCGCAAACGAAATCGTTGAAGTGAGTAGTAAAACCCCTATTAGTGTTATAAGTAACCTCTTCATCTATCTACCTGCTTTGTGTACTGCTCTCGGTACTCCCTTATTTGTACTGCTCTAGATAATCCAATCTCTTTTTAAGCTTGCTCTTTGGCATCAACAGTTTGTCTTTCCCGTAAACTGCTTCCTCCTGTGAGCTGAAAACCAACTCGTACTCGTCACTCATCACGATCGCTTCCTCCGGACACACTTCCTCACAAAATCCGCAAAATATACACCTCACCATATTTATCTCAAATAGCTCCGGATACCGCTCCTTCTCTCCTGTAGTCTCTCCTGCACGCACCTCTATAGCTAGTGCTGGACACACTCGTGAGCACAGCCCGCAAGCTACACAGCGCTCTACGCCGTCGTCCTCCTGCACAAGAACAGGCCGTCCCCGGAACGACGCGGGTGGATCCCACCGCTCCTCCGGGTACTGCCTCGTAAACTTCGGCTTAAACATCTGTCTCCAGGTAAGCGCTAATCCCTTAACGATCTGAGGGATATATGTTTTTTCTAGTAAGGTGAGGTCTTTATTTGTTATTTCGGGCATAGAGTTTTTATTTTACGAGCATCATTTTTCTTACCTGGGTGAACTGCGACGTGGTAAGTTTGTAGTAATACACGCCGGATGATAAGTTCAGGGTGGCGGTATTAAATTCATATTCATAAGCGCCGGTATTGAGCTGCTGGTTGTCGACCAGGTCAGCTACTTCATTACCGAGTATATCGTAAACTTTCAGATTAACGAAATCATTCTTAGGTATGGAAAATCTTATCTTTGTCGATGGATTGAACGGATTAGGATAATTTTGATCGAGTCTAAACTCTTCAACATTGGATGAAATCTGATGGATGCCAACACCGTCACCAATCTGTAATTTAAATGTCTGCTCAACGAACTCAGACGGATTATCGGTATTATACATTCTCACAACGCCTGTACCGACACCTTCCTCCTCGCCGGAAAAATCTATATAGAACATTGTATCTACCTGATTAGGACCGAGGTCATAAGGAGGTAAAGGAGGAGGAGCAATAGTATCTACGAAATAAGCGTAGCAAAGATCGTAACACATTTGGGTTTGCCAGGAAGCAGGAATATTATTCTGTACCCTGTAAAACCTCATATGGATAGTATTGCTGGTATTATTACGGACTATTGCGGAGCGGATCACCGTTTGCAGGGAATCCTTTATATATGGGATCATTTCCAATTCAGGTCCTACTCTTTCAAAAGAAAAACTTTGTGCATTCGTTACCTTTTCAGCAGAAAACATACTCACTATTACAATTAAACCCAGTAAAAGTCTCTTCATTTTATAATTTTATTATTGATGAAATAATATTTATAATATAAACTAATTTAAGTTTCCTTGTAATCTGTTAAGATGAACTTTTGCTTCGGTATAATCCGGCGCTTTTCCAATAGCCATCTTGTACTCATCCAGGGCTTCAAACCAGAGCCCTTTCATTTCGAGCGCTTTAGCAAGATTCAAATGCGCAAACTCAACATTTTCATAACGCTTTGAATTAATTGCAAGCTCGAACCACGTAATCGCTTCATCAACCTGTCCCTGCTGTAATAAATATGCACCTATATCATTATACGGATTTCCGTAATCAGGGTCAATATCTATGGCATTCTTACATTCAGAAATTGCCCTTTCAAGATCACCTTTGAAACTGTATGTCCAGCCAAGAAACGTAAAGGCTTCTGCCGTCGGATAGACGTCTATAGACTTTTCATAATTTTGAATAGCCTTATCATAATCCCCTCGCATCTGGCATAAGTACCCTTTGTAGAAATACTCCCGGGACTTATCGATTATATTTTTCTGTTCTTCGCGCATTATCAATGCCCTCCTTACTATCTCTAACCTAAGCCCCTAACCAAAAGTTTCTTCACAAACATAACTCAATCACGGTACATTTTCAAGTGTATATTTATAAGGAATTCGTTAATTTTACCATATTAACATTAGTTTTTACACAGTTTCACAACTTTGAACCCTTAAACCGACCAGAAAATGATAATAGACACACATGCTCACTTATTCTATGATAATATGCAACTTAACTTCGATGAGATGCTTGCCAGAGCAAAAGATGCGGGAATTTCAGCGATTATAGTGCCTGCAGTGGACCTAAAAACCTCTCAAGCGAGCATACAACTAGCTGAAAAATATGATATTATATATACTTTAGTGGGTATTCACCCGGGAGATGCAGCAAAATCAGATCTAAAAGACCTCGAAGAGATAGAAAAACTATGCTCCCACGAGAAAGTAGTAGGAATCGGTGAAACGGGGTTAGATTATTACTGGGATACGTCGAATGTGGATATTCAGAAGGAATTTTTTAAACTCCAGATACAGCTTGCCAGGGAAAAGGAACTACCCATAATCATACACACGAGAGAGTCATGCAGTGACGCGATAGCGATGATAAAGGAGAATTACGATGAAAATCTCTCAGGACAGTTTCATTGTTTCGGAGGCATGCCTGTTGAAGCAGAAGAAATTCTATCAATGGATTCAAGGGATAATTTTTATATTTCGTTCTGCGGGAATGTAACTTATAAGAATTTTAAAGAGACGGATACTATCAAAGCAGTGCCGATCGAAAGAATGCTGTCCGAAACAGATTCCCCTTTTCTAACTCCAGTACCTAACCGCGGGAAAACCAATGAGCCATCAAACGTTATTTACACAATCGAAAAATTAGCAGAGATAAAGAATACTGAAAAAGATAAACTGATAGAGCAATTATACAATAATGCCCGGAAGTTATTCAAAAAGATCAGCTGAGATCAGATTTAATATCATTTAATATCTACCTAATATAGTTTATATTTATTCATCGGTACTTAAAAAAATCTAAAAAACAGATCATGAGAAAAAATCCACTCTATAGGCAAGATTATGGGTCAGGGGGAGCTCCGCCACCGCCTCCGGCACCGTCTGCATTTAATGCACCACCGCCACCTCCACCGGCGCCATCAGGCGGAAGTTCGGGTGAGAGCGCGAGTTCGGCGGCAATTGTTGCGTTAGTACTGGGTATTGCGGCATGGGTTTGCAGTTTGAGTTTACTTGCGGGTATCCCCGCATGGATAGTGGGTAAGAAAGAAATACAGGCAATAGATGAAGGACGTTCACCGCAGGCAGGTAAAGTAATGGCTCAGATCGGAATGTGGCTTGGTATAGCATCAACAATCCTTGCTGTATTAGCATTAATATTCTTTGTGATATATTTCGTATTTATAGTTGGTCTGGCAACATTGAGCAGTCATTAATCATTCGATGTAATTGCTTTTATTATGTCAAATGGGTTTAAATTATTTTGAATAAGTTATATATTTGCTAAAAGGTCATCCCGTTAATAAAATTAAATCTCAATGAAAAACATTACAAGGTTTTACAGGCAGGATTCCGGACCGGGCGCGCCTCCTCCTCCTCCGCCTCCTCCATCAGATTTTAGCGCACCTCCTCCGCCACCGCCTCCATCTGGGGGTTCAACAGGAAGCAGTGGAGAAAGCGCAAGTACTAATGCAATAATCGCATTGGTATTGGGTATTGCGGCATACGTTTGTCTCGGTATTTTTGCGGCTATCCCAGCATGGATAGTAGGTAAAAAAGAAATAAAGGCAATCGAGGAAGGCCGTTCACCTCAAGCAGGATTGACCATGGCAAAGATCGGAATGTGGCTTGGAATAGTAAACGTAATACTTTCCGTACTGTTCCTTCTGGTTTATTTACTGATAATTGTGGCATCACTTTTAAGCAACTAGAAACGACCACATAATGTAAAACATTTTACGGCAGCTATATGCTGCCGTTTTTAATTTATTCAAATGAAAGTAAACATAAAGAAATATAATCCCGAAATAGATTCATCTCTGCCGGAATATAAAACTCTGGGTTCAGCAGGAATGGACCTTTCCTCGGCATCAAAAGAAACATTAACCATCAAACCCGGAAAATGGGTATTAGTACCGACGAACGTTATAGTTGAGCTTCCCGAAGGATATGAGGGACAGGTGAGACCAAGGAGCGGTCTTGCGCTGAAGTTTGGTGTTACGGTTCTCAACTCCCCAGGTACTGTAGATTCGGATTACAGGGGTGAAGTGGGAGTAGTGCTTATAAATCACGGCGAGAATGATTTTGAAGTGAAGTTTGGGGACAGGATCGCCCAGCTGGTAGTTGCAAAATACGAACACTGCCAGATAAACGAGACGGATTCGCTCAGCGATTCGGAGCGCGGTGAAGGCGGTTACGGAAGCACAGGAGTATAGCGTGGACGATGTGAGACTATATATAGTTTCCACTCCAATAGGAAATTACGCCGACATGACCATCAGGGCGCTGAAGACATTAGAAAAAGTGGACTGTGTGATATGCGAAGAGTATAAGGAAGTAACGCGTCTGCTAAAATTCTTCGGTATCGAAAAAGATCTCATTAGTCTGAACGAGCACAACGAAAAAAAAGAAACTGACGAGATCATCAAGGAGATATTGGAAGGAAAGAGTTTTGCTCTCGTGTCGGATTGCGGGACACCTGCATTCGAAGATCCGGGTAACCTGCTCATTCAGAGGTGTATTGAGTACGGTATTAAGTTCGAGTTCATTCCCGGAGCAAATTCCCTTCTTGCAGGAATAGTATTATCGGGTTTTGACATAAGCAGGTTTTATTACATAGGATTTCTCTCCCCTAAAGGTGACGAAAGGAAAAGACAGCTTTCGAACCTTCAAAAACTGGACAGGGTTTTCGCAATCCTGGACGCTCCATACAGATTGACGGCATTATTGAAGGATCTGGAAATATATTTCCCTGAGAGGAGAATTTTCGTCGGATTCGACCTTACAATGGAAAATGAGAGGCATTTCAGGGGTACTCCGGGGGAAATTTTAGGTGAGATCGGGGATGAAAAGATTAAGGGAGAATTCGTGGTTATAGTGGATAAAAACCATAAATAATAAAAACTTATCGCAGGCTTCTGAATTGAATAAAATCGCCTTTTTTGGTAATTTATGTAATGAAGAAGCTATCTTATACCTCTGCAGGGGTCAATATTTCAAAAGGCGATGCCTTTGTAGATAAGATCAAACCCCTGGTCAAAGGAACCTTCTCCAAAAACGTATTAAGCGGTATCGGCAATTTCGGGGCATTTTATAAACCGGATTTTAAGCGGTTTAAAAAGCCCGTATTTGTATCGAGTATCGATGGAGTAGGGACTAAGCTCAAAATAGCCATACAGCTCAAAAAGTACGATACAGTTGGCGAAGATCTCGTTAATCACTGCGTAAATGACATTGCAGTGTGCGGTGCGATACCGATATTCTTTCTTGATTATTATGCAACAGGAAAGCTGGAAGTAAACGCTTCAGTAGATATAATGAGAGGTCTGGTCAGAGGATGTAAGAGGAACAATTGTTCATTGATCGGCGGAGAGACGGCTGAAATGCCGGGGCTTTATGAGGGAAAAGATTTCGACCTAGCGGGAGCAATAGTTGGAATAGTAGATCAGGATAAGATCGTAAATTCAAAGAACGTGAAGAAGGGTGACGTTGTGATAGGTATTGCATCGGACGGACTTCACACTAACGGTTACTCGCTTGTAAGGAAGATATTCGATACACCAAAGGAACTAAACGCGCCCGTTCCCGAACTCAAGATGTCAGCAGGAAAGTATTTTTTAAAGACACATAAGTCTTACCTGAATACGATACAGGGACTTTTGAGCAGGTTCAAAATCAATTCGATAGCTCATATAACCGGCGGAGGTTTGGAAGGAAATACAAGGCGTGTTGTTCCAAAGACCAGGAAGCTGGTAATAGACTGGTCGGCATGGAATGTACCGCCGATATATTATCTTCTGATGAAGAAAGGTAATGTGGATCTGAAGGATATGAGAAGGACTTTCAATATGGGGATAGGATTGAGCGTGGTAGTCGATCCAAAGACAGCCGACAAGGTAATGGAGTATCTAAAATCAATAAAAGAAAAGAGTTTTGTAATCGGACATATAGAATAAATTTAAATTATAGGGAATATTAACATGGCAGACATAAAGACAGACGAAACAAAGGAAACCATGACAAATGGTTTTGATCCGGTGAACGTATCACCCAAACATGTTTCATCAGTACTTTCAAAATACATACTCGCAGACGGGTATGACCTAACACTCGACCTTAAGAAGTCGAAAGGTGTTTATCTTTACGATTCAAAGCATGACAGGACATTACTTGATTTCTTTACGTTCTTCGCTTCGAGCCCGCTCGGAATGAACCATCCGAAAATAGATAATGACGAGTTTAAGGAGAAGGTCGGCGAGATCGCCGTAACGAAACCTTCCCTATCGGATATTTATGTACAGGAACAGGCAGAATTCGTAGAGACGTTTTTTAAGACAGCGGTGCCAAAGGAATTCAAGTATTCTTTTTACATAGAAGGCGGCGCTCTGGCAATAGAGAACGCGCTTAAAGCAGCATTCGACTGGAAAGTCAGGAAGAACTTTGCCCGCGGATACACTGAAGAGAAGGGACACCAGGTGATCCACTTCCAGCAGGCGTTTCACGGCAGGAGCGGGTACACGATGTCGCTGACTAACACCGACCCGGATAAGACGGCGCTATTTCCGAAATTCAAGTGGCCGAGAATAATCAATCCAAAGATAACATATCCCCTATCCGGTGATAATTTGGAGAATGTAATTAGAACGGAAGAGGAAGCAGTAAACCAGATAAAGGAAGCTCTTGCTAATAACAAGGATGACATCGCGGCGCTTATCATAGAGCCGATACAGGGTGAGGGCGGAGATAATCACTTCAGGAAGGAGTTTTTTATAAAGTTGAGGGAACTGTGCGATGAGAATGAGATGATGCTGATATTCGATGAGGTGCAGACGGGCATCGCACTAACGGGAAAATGGTGGGCGCACCAGTATTATGTTACGCCGGATATAATGTGCTTTGGTAAGAAGACGCAGGTATGCGGGCTGGTATGCACCGACAGGATAGACGAGGTACCGGAGAACGTATTCAGGAAATCGAGCAGAATCAATTCCACATGGGGCGGTAATCTCGTGGATATGTTCAGATTTAAGAGGATACTCGAGATCATAAAGGAAGATAATCTTGTGGAGAACTGTGCTGTGGTGGGTAAGCATTTGCAAGCGAGGATACACGAGCTGGTTGAGAATCACAAAGGGAAGATATCCAATCCACGCGGGCTGGGATTATTCTGCGCATTCGATTGTGAGTCGAAGGAGCTAAGGAATAAGATACTGGATAAAGCATTCGATAATAATCTTATCATACTCGGATGCGGTGAGAGGGCGATAAGATTCAGGACGCCGCTATGTGTAAATGAAAGCGAAATAGATGAGGGAATGAACATTCTCGATAAGTCCGTCGGAAGCGCAAAAGTATAATAAAAAATCTAAATCAGGAATAGAATTGGCTTCAAAAGAAGTAAAAGAGGTTTTTATAAATTATCTCAAGGAGCATGCTCACAGAATCACGAACGAGCGCTTTTTAATACTCGATGCCGCGATGGATATGGAGGGACATTTCGATGCAGATGAATTATTCTTTAAAATGAAGAACGATTATCTCAAGGTATCCAGAGCAACGGTATACAAGACGCTCGAACTAATGAGCGAGTGCGGGATATTATCGAAGCATAACTTTAAGGGCGACAGGACAAGGTTTGAGACGAAGTACGGCAGAAACTTGCATTACCATATTATATGTGTGTCGTGTAATAAGATACTCGAATTTGAAGCGCCGAAGATAGAACAGCTTCAAGATAAAGTATGCAAAGAGAATAACCTTAAGTCAATAGACCATACACTGCAGGTATTTGCTACGTGTAATGAAAAAGAGAAGTGCGAGAATTATAAAGAGCTCGCTTCACAGAAACCTGTGGACAGCAAATTAGGTTGAAAAAACTTAAGGATATATCTAAATTGAGTCTTAATAAGCTTCATTTATGAGGACAGCGGCGAATTTAAAATTAGGTGAAAAAGGAATAATCGAGGACATCGATAATGACCATCCGTCTTCACGCAGGATAATGGAAGTAGGATTTACGCCGGGTGAAGAGATAGAGCTTGCATTCGAGCCGTTGTTTAAGGATCCAATAGCGCTGTCAATACGCGGTTCGGTAATAGCTATCCGCAAGAGTGAAGCTGAGTGCATTATTTTGGAACATGATAAACGATAGATGCCGGTTGTAGAAAATACAGTTCTGGAAAAAATACCATTAATCACACTTCTCGGACATCCAAATTCGGGTAAAACTACTTTATTCAATTTTCTTAGCGGTAAGAAATATAAGACGGTTAACTATCCCGGTTCAACCGTAGAATACTCTATATCCAGAATACTTGGCAAGTACTCAGTTAATGCTCAGATACTCGACTCACCGGGAATAATCAGCTTAATCCCCTGCTCTCCCGACGAAAAATTATCGGTTGATTACATATTTTCACATCCGAAATTCGGGGAGACTGACATTGCAGTCGTTACCATAGATGCAAGCCAGCTTTCCAGACAGCTTTTACTCGTTAAACAGCTTCTAAAGTCAAAATTCAGGGTAATAGTTGCCCTTACGATGAATGATCTTCTGAATAAGAAGGGTTATGATATAAATACTGAGAGATTAGGCGCGATATTGGGCTGTGACGTGGTAAAAATAGACAGCCGTAACGGTAATGGAATAGATGAACTCCTAATGATAGTCGGTAAGAACATGGAGGAATTCGGTGAAGCGATGGCAAAAGAGTTTCCCGAACACTCCTCGCGTGAGGATCTTCTGAATTCATTCAAGGAGATAAGTGATATAGAGTCGGCGGTGCTTGAAAAGATCGATTACCATGAGCAAGGAGGCCAGCTTTTAAAGATTAATGAGGCTAATAAACAGCTTAAAATACTCTCAAACGGACCGGACTCTCACAGATCCCTGGATTCATTTTCACTTAAATTAGACAAGTTTTTCCTACATAAGTTTTGGGGCATATTTTCCTTTTTGGTGGTAATGTCGTTAACATTTACAGCTATATTCTGGCTGGCGGCGCCTTTGATGGACCTAATAGACCTATTCTTTGGAACATTATCATCATCCGCCCTAGAGACTATCGGTGATAACTGGTTCGGTGACCTTGTTGCTAATGGACTAATTGCCGGATTGGGTTCGGTACTTGTATTCCTGCCCCAGATAGTGATATTATTCTTCATATTAGGATTGCTCGAAGATTCGGGTTACCTGGCTCGCGGAGCAATGCTGATAGACAAACCTTTATCGAAAATAGGACTAAACGGACGTTCATTTGTACCAATGCTATCCGGTTTTGCATGCGCAATTCCCGCTATAATGGCAACAAGAACGATACAGAGCAAGCGTGAGAGATTTCTAACGATATTCATAATCCCTTTGATGAGCTGCAGCGCAAGATTACCTGTATATGCATTGTTACTTGCCTATCTGACACCAAGGAATAAGCCATGGATAGGCGGTGTGAGCCTTGCAATTATTTATGTATTCAGCATCGTAAGTTCACTTATCATTGCAGGAGTGGTGAATAAATTCAGTAAAAAGATAGTAAAGGAAAAAGATAACAGCTCATTTATTATCGAACTCCCTGCTTATAGAGCTCCAAATCTACGTGATGTAATAGCACGAATCTTTAAAAGTTCAGGGTCATATGTAAGGAAAGCCGGACCTGTTATACTTTATCTTTCGCTTATACTCTGGGTATTGACCTCATTCCCAAATTACAGTCCTAAAGTGGATACTCAAAACATAGCTCCGGATAAAGTTGAGCAAACTATTGCATACGAAAGGATAACACATTCATATGCGGCACAGTTAGGAAAATTCATAGAACCTGTAATGCAGCCAATTGGAATGGACTGGCGGGTAGGTGTTTCGCTTATCGCTACATTCGCGGCACGTGAGGTATTCGTAAGTTCAATGGCGCTGATATTCAAAATAACGGACGATGACGATGAGAAGCTTCAGGAATCGATACTCGGATCGATGCAGGATGCTCGAAATGAGGCAACGGGCAAAAAATTATTTACCACATCAACGATCATAGGGCTTATTGTGTTCTTTGTATTCGCAATGCAGTGTCTCTCTACTGTGGCAATTTCACGGAAGGAAACCGGCGGTTGGAGAATTCCTGTAATGCAAGTCGTCATATTCACAGGAATCGCTTACCTGCTGGCTCTGATAACGGTGAACGGATTGCAGTTCCTGGGCGTCCAGTGATCAGACGTTAAACCTGAAGTACACTATATCACCATCCTGTACAATATACTCCTTACCCTCAACTTTCAATAAACCTTTTTCCTTAACAGCCTGTTCAGATCCCAGACTAATTAAGTCGTCATAACGCATTATTTCAGCGCGGATAAATCCTTTTTCAAAGTCGGTGTGTATCTCACCGGCGGCTTGAGGCGCGGTACTCCCCTTTTCTATAGTCCATGAATGAACTTCTTTTTCGCCGGCAGTGAAGAATGTGATAAGGTTGAGTAATGAATATGCTTCTTTAATGAGGCGTGTAAGCCCGGACTCTTCAATTCCCATTTCTTTCAGAAAGTCTTGTTTCTCTTCTTCAGTTTCGAGCTGGGCTATTTCAGATTCTATCTGCACGGAGAGTATAAGAAATCTAGCATTTTCTTTAGTAGCGATCTCCTTCACCATATCGGAATACTGATTTCCATTTATACCCGCCTCGTCCACATTAGCAACATAAATGACGGGCTTATCGGTTAGTAAATGAAGAGAATTTACGATCGATACGTTCTCTTTAGGAAGTGAATCAGTAAAATATTTCCCCATTCTGCCCCCAGAGAGGTGCTGTTTCAAGCCTTCGAGAATCTCTATCTCTTTTTTAGCATCTTTGTCGCCGGATTTAGCAGTCTTGCCAGTCTTTTCGAGCCTCTTTTCAATCGTTTCAAGGTCCTTTAGTATAAGCTCGGTTTCAATCGTTTCAATATCGCTTTTGGGATCAACTTTATTATCAACGTGAATAACATTATCGTTTTCAAAGCACCGTACGATATGGATTATGGCATTGACTTCCCTGATGTGAGACAGGAATTGGTTTCCAAGGCCTTCACCTTTAGACGCGCCTCGCACCAGCCCGGCTATATCAACAAATTCTATAGTGGTTGGGACAACTTTTTTGGGATTATACATCTTCACAAGCTTATTCTCGCGCTCGTCAGGGACAATAACCGTTCCCGTATTTGGATCTATGGTGCAGAAAGGATAGTTTGCGGCTTCCGCATTCTGGGTCGAGGTTACAGCATTGAATAAAGTTGATTTACCTACGTTAGGTAAGCCTACAATACCACATCTAAATGACATATCATTTGAAGATTAATTAAGAAAGATCTTAATGAAAGATAAATACGAAAGTCCGAAAACTATCGGGACGGTAATATTGTCATCGAGTTTTAACGGGAGCATTTCGATTATAGTTGTAACGAAAACAGCGGCTATGCCGATATAATACTCATTTACATTATTTGAAAGCTTTGGAGCCAGAAGTACGATTATCACTCCGGCGATAAAGAAAGCGAGACCTCCTTCGAAAGTTTTAGTATAAAACTTTAACCTTCCGAATGATTTCCCGATAACAGCCGCGACTGCATCACCAATTGTCATAAGGAATATCGCAGAGATAGCAACTTCTTTTGGGAATATGACAACACTCAATAGTGCTGAAAACATTAAGTAAGTTGCACCTGTTAGTGTAATGCTTTTTAGTCTGACCTCGTGGCTTCTCAATACGGGACCGACGACTTTCATATAAAAATCATTAAACCATTTGGAATAATAGCGCGCAATATCTGATAAGAGACTTCCTAAGAATAATCCGGCAAGGATTATGATCATAAGCTCTTTGGAAAGAAAAATATACGCAAATGCTATCCATGATGAGGAAATGTGAATGAACTTCCTTTTTAGCTCGCTGGTAAAACTTATTTTATCCTGTACTTCTTCCATTTAAAAAAAATCCGGCTCCGCGCGGAAATAGGAGCCGGTTATAATTATAAAAGCTTTATTTTTATTTTAATTTGCAAGAGCAACGTCGCCGGGAGAAAATGATGTATCCTCTTTAGATTTCTTCTTAGTTTTTACAACTTCTTCGTTTTCAGAAACTTCTTCCTTTTTTTCAACCGGAGGAAGTGTCTCACCTCTCATGATTATATCTATCTCTTCAGATTCAAGTGTTTCTCTCTCGAGCAATGCATTAGCCATGGCGTGAAGCACATTTTCATTCTGTTTGAGGATCTTTTCAGCTCTGTCCATTGAACTTTGAACGACTTTCTTAACTTCCTCGTCGATCATAATCTGCGTTGCTTCACTATGGTCACTTCTCTGCTGAATTTCCCTGCCCAGGAATATTTCTTCCTGTTTCTCACCGTATTTTAGCGGACCGAGCTTTTCGCTCATTCCGTAATCACAAACCATTCGTTTGGCAAGCCCTGTTGCTCTTTCGATGTCATTGCTTGCACCGGTTGTATATTCATTGAAGATCAGTCTCTCTGCGGCTCTTCCACCCATAGCGTATGCGATGATAGCTTCGATATGTTCTTTTGAATAGCTATGTTTTTCATCCATTGGAAGATATGTCGTAACTCCTAATGCTCTTCCTCTCGGGATGATGGTAACTTTGTGCACCGGATCTGCTTCAGGGATCATCTTGGCAACGATAACGTGACCGGCTTCATGGTAAGCGGTTGTCTTCTTTTCGCTGTCGGAGATTATCATGCTTCTTCTTTCTGTACCCATCATTACTTTGTCCTTGGCAGCGTCCATATCTTTCATGGTGACAGAATCGGCATCCCTTCTAGCGGCTGTAAGAGCGGCTTCATTAACGAGATTAGCAAGGTCAGCACCGGAGAATCCGGGAGTGCCCTTTGCAATTATCTCAAGCTTTACGTCTTTTGCTAATGGAATCTTTCTTGTATGAACTTTTAATATGCCTTCACGTCCTTTTACGTCAGGTCTATCTACAACTACTTGCCTGTCAAATCTACCCGGTCTCAACAATGCCGGATCCAGAATGTCAGGTCTGTTTGTGGAAGCTATTACAATAACACCGTTATTTTGCTCAAAGCCGTCCATTTCGATGAGAAGCTGATTGAGTGTCTGTTCTCTTTCATCGTGTCCGCCACCTAATCCTGCACCTCTGTGTCTTCCTACTGCATCTATCTCATCTATGAATATGATACACGGGGCGTTCTTTTTACCCTGCTCGAAGAGGTCTCTGACTCGTGACGCACCTACACCGACGAACATTTCAACAAAGTCAGCACCGCTGATAGAAAAGAAAGGAACACCGGCTTCACCGGCGACTGCTCTTGCGAGAAGAGTCTTGCCGGTCCCGGGAGGTCCAAGAAGGAGTACTCCGCGAGGTATCTTTCCGCCCAGTTTTTGGAATTTACCGGGGCTTTTTAAAAATTCGATTATTTCACTCAGCTCCTGTTTGGCTTCATCAGCACCGGCAACGTCTTTGAATGTGACCTTAATGGATGATTCGGTGAGCATTTTAGCTTTGGATTTACCAAATGAGAAAATGCCTCGCGTGCCGCCTGAACCGGACTGCATCCTGCGCATAATCACTATCCAAACAATAAGGATAAGTATCCATGGCAAAGCACTTAGCAAAGGTCCAAGCCATCCGCCATCGTCTTTTTCAACTGTGATATCGACGCCGTGCTCGTTCCAGGATTTTATTACTGCATCGTCAACGTTGGTATATGGTAAAAAGACACTGAAATTATCCAGCGTGAAGGATTTGCCATTAATATCTATCTGTTCGGGTTGCTTGAGTTTACCATAAAATTCATAGCTGTCTTCAGATTTCCTTACGGTTGCGCTCTGGATCTTGTTGTCAGTGAGGAGCTGTTGGTATTTGTTGAATGATATTTCCGAGTATTTTGCGTCAGTTCCTTTTGTATATATCATCAAAAGGAAAAAACCTATTAAAATAGCACTCCATCCAAGTACTATCTTAAATACCCGGTTCCAGTTAAAATCGTCTTTGTTATTATTGTTGTTCTGTTGTTTGTTATTATTTTCCTGATCCATACAAATATCCTTTCTTTAATTGGCTATAACACATAAATATCTTTTAAATTCCTGTATTTTTGTGCATAATCCATACCATAGCCAACACAAAATTTATCTTCAATTTCAAATCCAATAAAATCAACATCGAGAGTGGATTTGCATTTTTCTTTTTTGTAGAGCAATGTCGCGAACTTTACAGAAGCAGGTTTATAACTATTTATTATTTTATGTAAATAATCAAGTGTAGCCCCTGTGTCTATAATATCCTCAACAATTACGATATTCCGTTCTTCCGGGTTGCAATTTAATTCTTTAAGAACTGTAACATTTCCGGATGAGATCTTCTCATTTCCGTAGCTGGACAGCTTTAAAAAATCAATCTCGCAATCAATACTTAAATTTCTAATAAGATCCGAAAGAAAAACGAAAGAACCATTTAGAACACCTATTAAAATCGGACTTTTATCCTTATAAACTATACTGATTTCATCTGCAATTTCCTTAACTCTCTGCCCAATCAGATCGGCAGAAATAAACTTAGTCATCACTTTATCTTTAACTTCTTCCATATCTGCTCAATAAACATAAAAACCCACCTATGTTTGAGTAGTGGGTTTAAAATATGTATAATATGAAAAATTAATTGTTTTCTTCTTCCAGAATTCTTCTCTTCTTTCTTACAGTACGTTCTTTTTGCATCTTTTTCAACACCGACGGCTTAACATACTCTTTCCTTCTCCTGAATTCTTTTAGAATCCCGGCTTTCTCATATTTCTTTTTAAACCTTTTTAAAGCCTTATCGATGGATTCACCATCCTGAACAATAACTTTAATCAATTTTTGTTTACCTCACTTTATTTTAAATTACGAACTACAAATATAATAATAATTTATTAATGAAAATAGTCATTACAGCCTTGCTTTATATTTCTCAGCCTGGTCATGGGAATCACCGAAATTATCCATTTCCAGTACTTTATCGAAGTATTCCCTGGCTTTCGATTTATCCCCTAACCGTCCATTTACAACACCCAGCCAAAGGAGTGTAAATGCTTTGATCATAGTCGCATCTTTGTCGATCTGAGAGGACAATTCCTCAGATTTGAGCAAGTACTTTTTAGCCTCTTCGTTATTACCAGTATACATATAAGAAAAACCGAGATAATAATTAGCTTCTCTTAATAAAACCGGTGTATTGAACCCAAATTTTCCTTCAGACGCAAATTGAAGTACTTTTTGCCACCCCTCGATGGCTTCGTTAAACTTTCCTTCCCCAACATAGCTATTGTATAAGTATCGCGCAAACTGAGGATTTTCAGGATAATTATCGGATAGATCCTTTGAATAAATTTCTGCCTCGACAAAATTCTTTTCATACTTAAGGTATAAGTAACTTAAAATAAATTTAGCTTCAACTTTACCAAATTTAGAATTCATTGCAGTTTCTTTGATCTGAAGCAATCCTTTATTTTTATCGCCGGAAGGAAACAAAATTAAGAGTGGTTTAAGAAAAGGGTATCGATCAGGAATATATTCGGCAAAATAGTTATATACCCCATTTCCAAACATAACATCTTTGTTGGAAGGATTAATTTTAGATGCTTCCTCAAATAAATTTAAAGACCGACGTCCATCTTCGGCAGCTTTAAGCCAATTCTCACGCAATGCATGTACGAGTCCTCTATATCCTATAGCACCACCTTTATAGAACATAGCATTATCATCATCCGAGTTATTATCCAAGACATTATCAGCAATATCAATAACTTTATCAACAGCTCTAAAGAAATTTTCATCATTGCTGAGATCTTCTTTATTGATGTTTATCTTCCACCATTGCAGTAAAACCAGGAAAAAATATCCTTCAGGATTCTTTGGATTTAAAGAAATGACTCTATCATATTCAATCTTTGCACTGTCAAGGCGCATATGATACATGTAATCTAACCCCTTTATTATCATCTCGTCCTTATTTTGCGAGTATAGGGGTAAAGTGAATGCCATCAGCACAATAAAAAAAATATTTCTAATCATTGTCATCTATTTATAAAAAAAACTGCCCGCGAAATTGCGGACAGTTTAATATAAAAAAGTTAGTGTATATTATCTATACTACTTGACCAGTATCATTTTCTTAGTAAATGTCTGACCGGGGACTTCTAATTTGTAGAAGTAAACACCGGAGGCAAGGTTTGAGCCGTTGAATTCGACTTCATATGAGCCTGCGCTTTTTACTGTATTAACTAATTCCGCAACTTGTCTTCCAAGCTGATCAAAAATAACAAGCTTAACATTACCTTGTTTAGGGATGTCATAACTGATCTTTGTTGAAGGGTTAAACGGATTTGGATAGTTTTGTTTTAAATCATATTCCTGAGGAATACCACTATTTAATACTATCTCGTGGACAGCAGTGGTTACTGTGTATTGTGGTCTAAACTTATAAAGTGTACTGCCAGCCTGGGCAAGTATGGTGCCTCTGTCCGATAACAACATGAATCCACCAGAACCACTAAGTCCTGAAGTAGAAACCCATGACTGACCTCCGTCGAGAGTCATACTACATGCCGCACCAGACCAGCTTCCAGACATATACACAGTTGGATCTTCAGCACAAAAGTTTGATCCCCACCCGTTGAATGGATTAGTATGATCTAGTGCCCAGTTAACTCCATTGTTTGTGGTTTTATAAATATTACTACCTGACCAGTTAGTTGCTCTCATCAAGTTTGGATCGAACACTGTATTTGATAATGATGGAATTTCACTACTTGAAGGGTTTGTGAATACTTTAGTCCAATTAACACCACCATTTGTTGAGCGAAAGATATCAGCAACACCACTTCCGGTTACACCATCAGCAACAAATTGAACATTTGGATCAACCCAATCAACCAAAAGGTCGCAAGGGCTTCTGAACGGATAAGAACTAATCAAATTAAAGTTCGCACCATTATTTGTGGATTTGTAATAACCTCCATTGTCTGGGGCAAAATACCATACATTTCCGTCAGATTGATCGTGTTCAAGAGGTTCACCATAACTAGTAAAATTCATTGAAATCACTGTGTTCCAGGTAGTGCCGTGATCAGTACTTCTAACAACCATGTCGGGGCTTCCTGTTCTGGCATTTAACCAAACATTTGTATCAGCTTCACTTATTAGGAATGTATGAGGAGTACCACCAGATGGTGAAATTGTAGCTGTTTGAGACCATGTTTCACCGTCATCACGGCTAACATAAACTCTATTGCTAAATACAACAAAAAAGGAATGCTTGTTAAATGGATGTCTTGTCAGATTCATCCCAAGAAAATTACCAGTGGGACCTGATCTTGACTGCCAGCTATATGAAACATTTACTCCCTGTGCAAACTGCCAGGAGGTGCCTCCATTTGTTGTTCTAATTATTGCTTTGTTCAAGCTACTAACAGCAAAACCCATATCTGCATTAGCATAATGAATATCAACTAGGTTAGCGAGCATTGGATTCGGTTCGAACTTTAAAAAGCCAGGACTGCCATTATTTCCTCTTATAAAACCACCACCACCGACTACTTTAGTATTATTAATAGAAGTTCCACTAAGACCCCTGATATCCGAATCAGTTTTGGAGATAACATATTGATATGCAGATGCGGTAGGTTTTAAGATTATTGTTCCGTTGACACCGGTAATTACATAACCGTCACTATAATATTCTACAGCTAGCAAGTCACCAGAAGTACTTACAACTGAAGCTGACCATGAAGATCCACCATTTGTTGTTGTATATACAACGCTATTTTTCCCAACAACAACACCATTGGAGGCATCTTTAAAACTGATTGCATTCAAGTCAACTACAGGAATACCAGTGTTACTAGGATTCCATGTTGTTCCACCGTCCGTAGTTTTGTATACAGCACCTCCAACTCCACAAGAAAATCCAACGTTATTGTCAACAAAATCGATTCCCATTAAAGTAGATGAACCCGCAGATGTTGGGGTTACAGATGTAACTACTTTAGATGACGAAAATATTTTTCCATTAGCACCGCAGAACCATACATTATCACCATACGAAGTAATAGCTTTATAATCATCGGATCCAAAAGTTAGCTGAGCGAATGTGTTTCCCCCATCGCTTGATCTGAATAGCAGTCCCCCGTCACCGACAGCAATAACAAATATACCATCCGGCGATGTAACGCTGTTGAAGCCCTGTGCAAAAGTATTTTTTGCACCAAGAATAAACAGGACGCTAAACAAAGCTAATATAAATTTTTTCATTTTGTGTCTGTTAGTTGATTAATATATTCTATAAATTATTATAAATACCTGTAAAATACAACAAACAAATTCATTTTTTGCCTTGAAATAAAACTTTTCTAAATTTTATTTGCGCTTTTGTTGTTTACAGAATTGGTAAATTAGTTCTAGATTTAATTTTAATCTACAATGAAAATAAAATTTTACGGTGCTTTATTACTCTTTAGTATAGTTTTTTCATTTATTTATACGGAATCAGGAATATGTATTACTAATTCGTTTGATTATCCATTAGTATTCGTATCCCGTAACCATAGGGATGGCGGTAATATTAATTTTCCCTCTGCAGGGCTGCTTCCCGGTATGGGACCACATTCAAGGTTTGCAAAGGTTGGCGGTAGATTATTAAGGTTAGATGCGAATGGAACGATTGTTACTCTCGTAGACTCTTTGATGAATTTTAATGGTATTAAAATTTACGATGTTCAACAGCCATGTGTCCATTGGACCGGACAAAAAATTGTTTTTGCAGGAGTGGAACATCCAGATAGTAGTTGGAGAATTTATGAGATTAGAACCGATGGAACAGGTTTTAAGAAGATTACTTTTACAGATAGAGCGATCAACCTTTCCCAATTTGGTTCCTCAGCATATAAGTTTGAGAAATATGATGACATAGATCCAGTTTATACTCCTGACAATAACATTGTATTTGCATCAACACGATATCCTCAGCTTTCAGAAAAAGGATTTAATGCTACGAACTTATTTATAGTTTATCAGGATACCGCGCTTTATCGAATGACTACTGAAAGAAACGGTGCGGAAAAGCCAACGGTCGATCCACTTACCGGAACAATTGTATATTCAAGATGGTGGTTAAATATCGACCGTCCCAGTAATTTAGTTCCAGGAGGCATTACGAGGGTAGATTCACTTGCTTTACCAGGTTCGGATATTGCCAATATTTGGCAACCGGTATTTGTCAAACCAGATGGAGATGCACTTAATTATTATTCAGGTGACCCACGAACACGACGTTCGATGTTTCTATATAGACCCCGTATAATGCATAACGGAGATATTATTGGAGTATACTCGCCAGATATAACGATGACAACAACAGGCGGGAGTAATGGAATCCGCTCTTATGAGTTAGGACTATCCCCCTTCAAAAATGTGATTGGAGTTGATACTACTACTCCATTATACAGTACTACACCTCCATCATATAATACTATGATGCCTCCCTACGCTACGGATCCAGTTGAATTACCAAATGGCAAGATACTTTTTTCGTATGCAACTTCAGTTGAGGCACTTGATTATGGGATTTACACATGTAATCCCGATGGTTCGGGTTTGACTCCTGTACTAGATTTTCCCGGCACAATGGAGTTAAATGCAGAGCCTATAGTTTTTAAGCCTATTCCACCGATAGTTGAGTATTTAAGAGCGTATGATGTTAATAATGTACCACCGACATCAAACCCATCAACTTTTTACCAGGGAGGTTTATTCAGATTTGATTGTCTCAATATATTTGCTAATGCACCAGTAGATGCTCCAATCGAAAATGCTCCTCCGATTACGAAGAATGCCAGGATAAGGTTCTTCCTTCAATTCCAAAGAACAGACGAGAACGGGCAAGATCCACCAATACTATTTAGGGATCATCTAATACAGTATGATGGAGCTGTTATACAGGGTGATATTCCGTCCAATGTTTCCATGTTTGAGCAGATCACAGACAGTGTGGGGAATGTGTTAGTAAACCGGGAAGGTAATCCGGCTCACGTTACAGGTATGAACTTCGGAATCGATGGCTCCGGTACAAAATGCGTAGGATGTCATGCCGGGCATACGTTGATAGATGTACCCATAAATAATACTCTAGGTGAGTTTACAAACGTATCTACATCTGCTACTACAACGCAGAGCAGTTACCATTCACAAAATAGTATAGACTATACCGGGGATGGCGTAGTCGACAGAAAGGCAAGAAATAATGATCTAAAAGTTAACTGGATCGCCGGAAGTAACGTGCCGGGACAGTACGTTGAGTTAAAGTGGGATCTGCATATAGATGTAAAATCACTCAAGTTATATAACATATTACCTAACCCCGGAACAAATACAAACATTCAGGTCAATGATTGTGAAGTATTTATGTACGACTTCGATTCGATATTAGTGGAGCATGTTCCTTCAACAGGTCCACTGACAACGGATGGTTTGAAGTTAAATTTCCCAGATTGGCCAACCATAAATAAGATAAAGGTCGTTGTAAAAGATTATACAGGTACGGTCAATAATTTAGACCTACCTGGACTGGCTGAAGTAGAAACCGAAGCCCGAATAGGATTGTCAAACTATGTAGGTATCGAGCCGAACGGATCATTGCCTTATACCTATAGCCTTCAGCAGAATTATCCAAATCCGTTTAATCCTGTTACCCAGATCAGATTTACGGTGCCGTCAAGGTCATATGTATCATTAAAGGTCTTCGATATTACCGGACGTGAGATAGAGACACTTGTAGAGGGATATATAGATCAAGGAAGTTCGAGCGCAATATTCAGCGGAAGCAAATACGCTTCAGGTATTTATTTCTACCGAATTATTGCTGAAAGTTCGAAAGGTTCATTTACTGAGACAAAGAAAATGGTCCTTATAAAATAGGGAGAAATTCTCAAATCTATTTGCTTCAAGCAATCCACAGAATGAAAGTACTTCTTTTGTTGTCTTCCTGCTTTGCATTAGTTTTCACAGGGTTATCTTATCCGCAAGATACCTCAAAGGTAAACGAATATCACAGAGAAAGGAACCGTGTCATTGCCCAAGATAATGCAATTCGTTTAGGCTCCGAAATAGAACTCTCACAAGAAGAGGTTAAGGTAGATTCACTGTTGGCAAGTCTACGTGCGGAGTTTATAAAAAACGCCGGCTTTAAGTTCCCTCCTGCCCATTATTTTTACAATTACAGAAATATGATAGATTCGAGCAAGATCCTGGGAATCCTTAGAAGTATGCCAAAGGGAGGTCTTCTTCATTGTCACGCCGGAGCAATTGGAAGTCCTGACTGGATTATAAATAAAGCGAGCCATATGGAAAACCTCTATATGTACACCGGTGAGACAGAGGGATATGAAGTAGTATATGGTACGCTAAGATTTTATAACCCGGGAACACAACCTGAGGGATATGAACTTGTTGCCGATCTTCGCAAAAAGGATCCAAACTTTGACCACCATTTGCGTGAATTGCTCTTTCTTAATGAATCAGATTTTAAGAATGGTGATATATGGGTAAGATTTGAGGAAATATTTACAAGACAAGGCGGTCTTTTAGAATATTATCCTGTTTTCCTCGAAGACAATAAAGTAATGATAGATTCTCTCATTGCCGATAACGTACAACACATCGAAATAAGAACGTTTTTAGGAGGAGTGTATGATCTAAACGGGAAAAAATATACCCCTGAGGAAGTTATCGAAATATACAAAAGTATTCTGGATTCGGTGAGAAAGGATCATCCGGAATTTACTCTGAAAATCATAAGAAGTGGTTATAGGGGTTGGGATAAGCCTGATGTATTAAATTATATGGAAGAAACAATTAAACTTCGTAAAAGATATCCTGATCTTGTAATAGGGTTCGACCTAGTTGGTGAGGAGGATGCAGGGAATCCTACACTGTATTTTATAGAGGAAATGCTTTTGAAAGATTCACTCGAAGAGGTTTATGACATCGATCTTCCGTTTTATTTCCATAATGGTGAAAGCACACTTCCGGATAACGATAATCTCTATGACGCAGTTTTATTAGGTACAAAAAGGATAGGACATGGGATAAATCTTTTCCGCTTCCCTATTTTATTTGACATAATAAAGCAAAAAGGTATTGCACTGGAGATCAGTCCTCTCAGTAATCAGATACTTGGCTACACTGATAATCTCCGTATGCATCCCGCCGGAGAATACATCAAAAGAGGCATTCCTGTGACTATAAGTTCAGATGATCCGCAGATCTTTGATTATACCGGGCTGAGCTATGATTTCTGGTCTGCATATATGGCATGGAATCTTGATCTGGCTCAGATGAAGAAGCTGGCATTAAACTCAATTACTCATTCGGGCATGTCTGACACAGAAATTCAGACAGCACTTACACACTTCAATTCTGAATGGGATAAATGGGTAGAGGAAGTTTTAGAGACTGAGATGTAATATCAATCTACTTTTTCAAAGCGGTAGGCGTCTTTAATCTTTGTATTCAGGTATGTGCCCTTTGAAGGTGAATTCATAAATTCATCAAAAATATCCGGCGGGACTTCTAAGTAATCATAAACATTATCATTAACAAATCTTACCCTAAGAATTCCATTTATTACATCATAGCCGATAGCTTTTATACTTGTCGAATCTACAGGGATTAATGGAATCTCCTCCATCAGGGTTACATATTTTTGAGTTCGTTGGCGAGTTTTGTCATGGCATCTTTGGCATCACCGAAGTACATAAGAGCGTTCGGGTAACCAAATAATTCATTATCTATACCTGCGTAACCTGCAGCCATAGATCTTTTGTTAATTATCACTGTTTTTGCAAAATCCGCGTTTAATATCGGCATTCCATATATCGGGCTGGCAGGATTGTTTCTTGCTGCGGGATTTACTACGTCATTGGCTCCGATTATAAGGCAAACATCCGTATTAGAAAAGTCGTCATTAATATCTTCGAGAGCATAGAGACGATCGTACGGTACGTCAGCTTCAGCCAGAAGGACATTCATGTGACCGGGCATTCTTCCCGCCACAGGGTGAATAGCAAACTTTACATCGATTCCCCTGCTCTGGAGAACGTTCATCAATTCCTTTACAGCATGCTGAGCCTGCGCAACAGCCATTCCATAACCGGGAATGATAACTACTTTGCTTGCGGCGTCAAATATCAAAGCGGCTTCTTCAACATCTACCGACTTAATGGTAACCTCTTTCTGACCGGCCTGATCCGCGGCAAGAGTTGCGGCTGTATCCCAACCTCCGAGAAGCACATTCATCAGAGAGCGGTTCATGCCTTTACACATAATGTCTGTTAGGATTATACCTGAAGCTCCAACCAATGCACCGGCAATTATCAGCATGTTATTTCCTAATACAAATCCGGTCATAGACGCAGCGATACCCGAGTATGAATTCAATAGTGATATTACAACGGGCATATCAGCACCACCTATTGGCATAACGAGCAATACACCCAGTATAAGAGAAACAACTACAATGATTTCGTAATAAAGTGAGGTAGTCGGATCTATTACAGCCAGAACACCCAGGAATAATACGAATAATATCAATACAACATTCACGGCATTTTGCATCGGGAATTTCACGCTTCGCCCTGTAACAATGCCCTGCAGTTTTCCGAATGCGATCAATGACCCGCTAAATGTAACCGCACCAATAAGAATACTAAGAACGACCGATACAGATGTCTGAACATCATTGTAACCATCGCTTTTGAAATATTCAGAAAATGCAACAAGCGCGGAAGCACCGCCTCCAAATCCGTTAAGCAGTCCTACCATCTGGGGCATTGCTGTCATCTGTACTTTGATAGCAAGAACTGCTCCAATTAGTGAACCAACAACAATTCCAATTATTATCCATTCAAATGTAAGGATACGTTGATCAATAAGGGTCACTACAATAGCGATAAGCATACCTATTGCCGAATACATATTTCCTTTTCTCGCGGTCTTTGGAGACCCGAGCATCTTTATCCCGATAATAAACAGTACCGAAGCAACGAGATAAAATATATAAGGCGCTATTTCGAGAAATTCCTTCATTTATTTACTGTCTTTCCTTTTAAACATTTTGAGCATCCTATCGGTAACCATATAACCACCGACAACATTAATCATAGCAAAGATTATAGCGATAAGTCCAAGTATTGTACTTAGTGTAAACTCTTCGGCACCTGCACTAAGGAGCGAACCGATGATCGTTATCCCGGATATAGCATTTGAGCCTGACATGAGTGGTGTATGAAGTGTTGGCGGAACCTTGGATATAAGCTCAAACCCAATGAATATAGCCAGCACAAAAACATATATCATCATTAATAAACCGAGATTTTCCATAATCTTTATTTATTGTTAAGAATATTGCCGTCTTTTACAATCAAGATTCCTTTAACTATCTCATCCTCGTCATCAATAGCAAGCTCACCTTCTTTCGATATAAGTTTTAACAGATTGAGTAGATTCTTAGAATAAACCTCACTTGCATCCTTTGGAACGAGAGATGGGATATTGGGTTCACCTATTATTTTCACACCATGTTTAGTAACAGTCTTGTTCAGTTCACTAAGCTCGCAATTGCCACCAAATTCTACCGCCATATCGAGTATTACAGAGCCCGGTTTCATATTTTTTACCATCTCTTCTGTAACAAGGACAGGCGCCTTTTTACCCGGAACAAGGGCAGTAGTGATCACAATGTCGGCTTCAGTAATATGTTTGAATATAAGATCCTTTTGCTTTTTGAGAAATTCTTCCGATACTTCCTTTGCATATCCTCCTTCATCCTGCATATCTTCAGTTGTTTCTACTTCGATGAATTTTCCTCCGAGGCTCTGCACTTCCTCTTTAACGGCAGGCCGGATATCTGAAACTTCGACAACAGCTCCTAGCCTTTTTGCAGTACCAAGCGCTTGTAAACCCGCAACACCAGCACCCATTATTACAACCTTGGCGGGTGTTATTGTACCGGCGGCAGTCATCATAAGGGGGAATATTTTACCAAGTTCGTTAGCGCACATGAGCACGCTTTTATACCCGGCAAGATTAGCCTGGGAGCTTAGAACATCCATCGATTGCGCACGGGTAATTCTCGGAACGGCATCCATTGCCATGACGTTTATCCCGGCATCAGCGGCGGTTTTTACAAGGTCGGTATTTATCAACGGGAAGAAATAAGAAATAAGGTAAGTCCCCTTTTTCATTGACTTCAATTCGTCGGGAGTGGGTTTTTGAACCTTTAAAATAATGTCGGATGAGTTATAAAGTGATTTGGTATCGGGTGATATCTCTGCTCCTGCGGTCGTATATGCCTGATCACTAAACCCAGCATTTATACCGGCATCTTTTTCCATCAAAATTTTGAATCCCAGCTTAACAAGCTTGGACACGGTATCAGGAGCCAGAGCAACTCTGTTCTCATTTTCAGTTATTTCCCGGGGAACTCCTATGACCACAGTTGAGAATTTAGTTTTACACTGTATACTAATATAGTAAAAATTTTCAATTCTGTTTGTGATATAAATCATACCAAATTAATCTACCAGTATATAGATTATAATTAGGGAAGAAATTTAATAGGAGAAGATATGAAAACGAAGATCATATTAATATTTTTTATAGTCGCGTTTACGGCAATAGCAGGACTTTCCCAGCCGAATAATGATAACTATAAGTACTCAGGAAAATGCGGAGATAGAGCCGGCTATATGGCAGATTATCTCAATGACCAGCTAAATCTGAGTGATGATCAGTATAATAAGGTCTATAGCACATTGCTTTCTCATGAACAGCAGAGGGACGAAGATTTCGAAAAGTACAGCGGTGACAGGGATGCGTTCAGAGATGCATCCGATAAGCGACGAACCGATCTGAACAATAGTATGAAATCTATCCTTAATTCCGATCAATACGATAAGTATACACAGATCGAAAATAACATGAGAAATAATTTGAGGAGGAAATATGGCAAAGGCAAAATGGGAATGAATTAGAGCTCATTTTCAATGTCTGACATATTTTCAAACCAGGCGGGTTAAACCCCGCCTTTTTTTAGCAAAAAGAAAGCGTCCTGCCGCACATTCAGGACGCTTTGTTTGTTAAGGAGGTCCAAATGAAATTTGAACCAGCTATCCTAGTTAACCATAAATGCTTTTATCCCACATGCAAGGACGGTAGCATAACAGTCAAAACCTCTCATAATCAACATAAATACAACAATGGAAATTAAGAGCTATTAGTGTAGAAATTTCGAGTTGAGTATTTTAATATACTGATAATAAATGATATATTCAACAAATAAATAATCAAGTTATAGCTCAATAAAGAGTGCCCTGAACATAGTCCAAGGCACTCGGAAAAATATATTAAAGTATTACTTTAACTTTTACAATAAATCTTACTTAACAAGAACCATTTTCTTGGTAGCAATTAAATTATTATCAACTACAAGAGTATAGAAATATACGCCTGATGCAAGAGCGCTTCCATTAAAATTATAGGAAACTATTCCTGCATTCATTCTTTGATTGTTGATAATATTTGATACTTCCCTACCAGCTATATCATAGATCCTGAGTGATACGGTTCCTTCCTTTGGCAATCCAAACTTTATCGTTGTGCTTGGATTGAATGGATTTGGATAGTTCTGATCGAGGAAGTATTTATCAGGAACGTTGTTTGTAAAATTAATGCCGTTTCCGGTCACAGTTTCCTGGTATTGATAGACAGATTGTATGGAACCGCATATGAAAGCTCTATTAGTAGCGGTCATATATACCTGATAAGGAGTGGAATATCCTATATTCGTAGATTCCCAGCTATTTCCACCGTCCCGAGTTCTAAAAACCGCTCCGGTTGAGCCGGTCACCATTCCATTCAATGGATCTGTAAAGAAAACGGATTGGCATGTACTCGAGAAAGGAACATCTACAGTATCCCATGTTGTACCGCCGTCAGACGTATGTCTTACTCTTCCTGTTGTAGTGGTTAGCCAACCTGTATTTGCATTCAGCATAAATATATCATAGATAATTGAAGTACCGACTCCTGCATCCTGTGATGTTGTTGTAGCACCACCGTCAGTAGTTTTATAAACATCACCTGACTGTCCAACCGCCCATCCGGTATTAACATCAACAAAGAATGCACCATAAACATCATTTGTTCCACCACCCCATGTATAAGGGCTCCAGGATGTACCGCCGTTGGTTGTTTTATAATTATTACCATCATCACCGAAGACATACCCGGTATTTGCATTCAAAAAGACTGCCTTTTCTAATTCAGTTGTAGTACCTGTAGCAGTTAGTTCTGTCCATGTAGCACCGCCGTCAGTTGTTTTATGTACTCCGCCTTCATCACCAGCAACAAAACCGGTTGTAGCATTTATCATACAGATGCTATTCAGGTCTTCATCGGCAGTTCCTGAAAAGTTACCTATAGCCCAGTCCTGTCCTCCGTTAGTAGAGTACATTACCTGGTCGAATACGCTTCCGGCTATACCCGGTGATCCGACTGCTATTACTCTTCCTGTAGTACTCTCAGCCCAGATGTCATAAAAGTTACCAGCTTTGATCCAATTGGTGTGAGCAACTCTATTTGACGGACTGTAGCGAGTATTTATCATACCTGATTGTCCGGCTGAAGTAATGGTATCACCTAAAAGATCTGTACTATAAAAGGTACCTGTCCATGGCTGCGAATTATCTAATATCTGAAGTGTATCGAACGCATCCTGTCCAACAGGAGATGTATATAAATTAAAAGAATTTCCTGTAATGATCACATTATCCTGTGATGACGGACGGCTTAAGCCAAGATCAAGATCGTCAAGTCTAACCCCTGTTCCGTCAAGATTACTATGTCTGAATGCAATGAAGACGTTTTGTCCGGCAAAGGAGCTCATATTAACCGCATATCTTTTGTAGGTTCCCGGTCTTGGCGGATACGAGTTGCCTGTTGTGTCTATCAGATTATTTACACCGAGCGCAAGTATTTTTGTCATAGTCGATGTATCAGCTGAGGTACCAACCCATATTTGGAGTGAATCCCAGTCAAAAGACGCTCCGGTATATGATCTTCTAAGCCAAAATGTTAGTGAATCACCTGCGTAAACAGCATTAGAATTAGTTCTTAGCCAATCAACTCCACCAGTTGTTTCCCAGTCACTAAGAGCAACAGCTGAACCGGTGTGCGGATTTGTTGTAGAGCGGGACCACTGTTTTGTTCCCAAAAGATTAGCCTGTGCCCAACCAGTTGGCGGGAATGCTACTGGATCAAATCCTTCACTAAGTGTAGGTGCCGGAAGTGTATTACTGGTAAAATCAATATCATAAAAAGTAGATGATGCAACACCGGTATTTGTACTAGTCCATGTGTCTCCAAAATCAGTAGTATATCTTATTGCAGTCGAGCTACCGCACACATAGCCGGTATTTGCATTTAGGAAGTTAACTTTGTAGAGAGTTGACGATGCTCCTGTACTTATAGTTGTCCATGTAGTACCTCCATCTGTAGTTTTACGAATATTTCCAGCTGTGGAAGTTGCAATAACATTATTCGCGTCCTTTGCATATACACCGTAATAAGTAGCACTTGGCGGAGTACCCATCATCGACCATGTAGCTCCTCCGTCAGTTGTCATTGCAACTCTTCCTGTTGATGTTCCTGCAGCAAAGCCGGTATTCGCATCAAGGAATTCAAGATCATACCAGGTTACGCCGGAAGATATTGCTGTAATGGAAGTATCCCAGGTTACCCCTGCGTTTGTCGTTTTAAATATCTTACCGGTGTTTCCGCACATCCAGCCTGTATTCATATTAATAAAGAAAGCATCGTAATGAAAATCGTATCCATAACTACCATCAACAAAAAAACTGTTATAAACTGTCCACGTACTGCCCCCATTTGATGTCTTCATGAAGGTAGCGCCGTAACCAGCTGCATACCAGTTATTGGCATCCCACATTTTTACCCATCGAAGGTAAGCACCCTGTGGTGAAGGGTGAAGATATTTATGCTCATTATTGACCTGCGCTGAAGAAATCTGGAAGGTGAATAAAAGCATAATAGCGCACCAGAAAAGTGAGAAAATCAATTTTCTCATAGTAAATCCTCCTTTATATTAAAGAAATGAATTAAAAGAAATTCAATGCTTATTTGGTTGAAATCTCTAAAAATGGATATGCATCAGTTTCCAGGTTTCTCCATTATTGGAAGGTGTTGAGTAGAAATGGAGAATAGATCCGTGTTTATCGCCCCATAGGTGATTACCTACAATAAAATAGGAAATTTCCTACAAACATTTTAGCCTTTATCCTACAGAATAAGACTAAAGAATTGTATAGTCAAGATAAAAATATAATTGTTATGTATTTGGGATAAAAATGGTTATTTAACCAGAAGCATTTTTCTGGTCATGGAGACTTTTCCATTAATTTGGAGAGAGTAAAAATAGACACCAGAGGCTAGGTTTTCACCGTTAAATGATTTTGAGTAAGTACCGGAATTTAATAATTCGTTATTTATTAAGGATATGATTTCCCTACCGGCAAGGTCATACACTTTTAGGGAAATATTGCCCGGCTGCGGTATAGAGAATGATATATTAGTAGTTGGATTAAAGGGATTAGGATAATTCTGTTCGAGGGTTAATTTGTCCGGAGAATTTTGCTCATTTCTAAAAACAATTCGGTTACTGGTTTCCACGCGACTATTATACATAATAATATTTCCGGTTGAGGAGGATATATACGAAATCTCCGGTGATAGCATTTGTATCGAGTAGTGATCGGTTGCGCCCGAGTTTTCAAATTCCCATGAAACACCTCCATCGGTCGTACGGAAAGTCTTACCAGACTCACCGACAACTATTCCATTATCGCTATCGATGAATTGTACTCCGTAAAGGTCAGTGTATGGATAAGGAAGCTCGACAGATGTCCAGCTGTCTCCTCCATCAGACGTTTTTAATAAAACCCCTTTTGTTCCACATATCCAACCATTATTTGAATCAAACATAAAGACACTTCGGAGATCGGTATTTGGATTATTGTAATTCAAGCGGATCCATTTTTCACCGCCGTTTGTAGTTTTTTCTATCACTCCATGTTCGCCAACAAATACACCTTCGCTTCGGTTTAACATGTATGAATCATGAATAGTAATATCTTTAGCAAGGTTTGAATTTTGCTTTGTCCAAACATCGCCACCGCTTGTTGTTTTTATTATTGCACCATTTTGACCGAAAGCCCAACCAACTTTGGGATCTACAAAATTAATCTCACGAAAATCATTGAAGACAAGGTTAATTGCTTTGTGGTTTACCGATCTGTCCCATGTAACCCCTCCGTCTGTTGTTCGATATAAATAACCTTCCGCTCCGGCAATCCATCCGGTATTGTCATCAACCATTGAAATACTGTAAAGGGATCTTTCACTAATATTATTATATTCCCAGGACTGTCCTCCGTTATTCGAAGTTAGAACGTCTCCGGAAGAACCTACGCTAATTATTTTTGCGCCGGAAGAGTTAGTCCAAAGGTCATAGAGGTTATTGTCAGTATTTCTATCAGAGTATGATTGGTTACCAGTAGAAGAGTAGCTTTTGTTGATGAGTCCGTTTGTACCTGCAACGATAAGAGAGTCCTCACCCATAACCACAGTTGAAAGAGCATTGCCCTTGTATACCTGTCCTGAGTTTATAAAAGATACAGGCATCCATGGTTGTTTTGATGATACGAAAGGTGATACTGTATTTCTGTAGACATTTACTTTATTACCAGTCAGATAAACTCGCTGGAGTTTTTTAGATCTGTATGAACCCAATAAAATCTCATCAAGCCGTACACCTGTTCCATCGGAATTCTTGTGTCTAAATCCTGCCTGGACTATATTACCGGCATATTTGTCGAGTTGGAAAACGTATTTCTTGTAAGTGCCTATTCTTGGCGGATAAGTGGAAAGGGAGGTGTCAATTGAGTTTACACCTATTCGCATTAACGGCTCAAGGTGCCGAGTAGTATTTCCTCCCCTGGCTGAAACAAATACCTCGAGAGAGTCCCAATTAAAAATAGTACCCGTATAACTTCGTCTCAGGTAAAATACAAGCTGATCACCTGCCGTTATTTCAAGTTCAGGGGTAAGAAGAACATTGTCCCCCATTACCGGGTCGAAGTTACTCCATGCGCAGGCAGGAGTGAGGTTAGGTGAAACTGTGGATCTTTCCCACATCGATGAACCGGAATATGAAAAAGAGCTCCATCCATCCGGAGGAAAACTTTCCGATGCAAATGATTCGGATACAGCAGTTGAAGTTTCGTCTGTCTGAAAATCAATATCATACCAGGTATTTTCAGGAAGGTTTTTAGTAAACAAGTTCCAAGTCCTTCCTCTATCTTTAGTAAGCATTACAGTATTCGATGTACCACAGGCAACAGCAGTTTGCTTATCGTAAAAATTTATTTTCCAGAGAGTATCATTCGAACCGGTATTAATAGCATTCCAAGTCTCTCCGCCGTCCTCAGTAAAAAACACTTTTCCATTATCAGATGAAGTATAAATATTATTTGCATCGAAAGCAAAAATACTAAATGCGTTAGTATTAGGAGAATGTATATCACTCCAATGTAGCCCTGCGTCAGTTGTCATTTTAATTCCATTGCGTGATTCACCACCTACGAAACCTGTTTTTGCGTTAACAAAAAAGAAGTCATACCAGATACCCCTATTATCATCAGGAACGGAAAATTTTTCCCATGTAACCCCAGCTGTTGTAGTGCGCGCAAGTAAGCCATCTTCTCCGCAGATCACTCCGGTTTTTTCGTCAAACATATTAAGATCATACAACGCAAAAGGATTCCCTGTCGAAAGATTTGTTCCGCCTATATTATCAGTAATGGTCCAGCTCGCACCCCCGTCGATAGTTCTAATAAAATCACCGGAGAGTGTTACGCCATACCATTTATTTTGATCTATTGTAAATACATTTCTAATGGATTGTCCCTGGGGTTTTGGATGCAACCAGGAAAAATGACGCGAGACCTGCGCCTGAAGAGTGCCGGTTAGAATTATTGTTATAAAAAAAATAAAATAAAGGTTGTAAAAATTTCTTTTCATTTACCCGAATTATGCCTAACCTACTAAACAAAATTATCATAAATTTAGTTTAAATTCCAACGAAAAATAAGTCGAAACATAGTAGCCGCATGGCTTGGATTGAAATCCAAATGTCAGTTTCAGTGTTTAATTTGTATGGCTATATAAGCCCAAAAAAATTAAATTTGTATATGGGCAAAAATTACAATAAACCCGCAAAAGGCAGATTACTTATTTCGGCTCCCTTTTTGAACGATATTTTTAAAAGATCGGTAATTTACCTTACAGAACATAATGACGAGGGAAGCATAGGATTTATAGTTAATAAGCCCTTAAAACTTAAAGCGGGAGACGTAATAGAAGATCTGCCCGGTTTCGAAGCTCCGGTATTTCTCGGGGGTCCGGTTCAGCAGGAAATGCTCAATTTTATACACAGAGCCGGTGATCAAATAGATGGCGGATACGAGATAGGAAATGGGCTTTTTTGGGGCGGAAACTTTGAAACTGTAAAAATACTTGCCTCAAGTGGTTCATTAAATCCATCTGACTTTAGATTTTATATGGGATATGCCGGCTGGAGTCCGGGACAATTGGAAGGTGAAATGAACTATGATTCCTGGATCGTTACAGAGGACCATAAATCGAGGATTTTTGATGAAAATATGGATAGTTTATGGAGTGACCTATTGCGAGATATGGGAGGCGAATTTAAGATTATATCTACATTTCCTGAAGATCCATCCGTCAATTAAACAATTCTTATGTCCAGGGCAAATGACATACAAGAATTAAATCCTGACAGCCCATTACATGAATCCTTAAAGCTATTAATAAATAATGGAGTTAAGGAGTTAGTATCGCTTTCCACCGACAAAAAAGGAATATCCAATCCTAATATTATCCACGATATACGTGTGTCAGCCCGTCGTCTTCAAACAGTCTTAGACTCAATTGGCGAAATACTTCCCTTACCGCTATTAAACAAAGGAAAATCCACTCTCAAAGATATAATAAAATCACTCGGAAAGGCACGGGAAAACGATGTCTCGATCCAGCTTATAGAAAAGTTTTTAAAGAAACACAAGAAGGATTCCCGAACGGATACATTAAATTTGCTTATTGCCCGGCTAAAAAAGCAGGCAAAAGGACATAGAGTAGATGCTATAAATAATAGCAAAGTAATTAATGAAATAAATTATCTTAGCAACAAGTATCTAATACAAGTTAATACTTTAAATATTAAATCATTTAGAGATATTAAGTATTTAAATTTAAATCAAGGAATCAGGGCAAATGGACTATTAATAGTGCCCCGATTTTACGACAGGGTAATGCGGTTAGCAAAGCCAATTATGGAAAATCCCGACAGCAAAAATTCAGAGGAGCTACATAAGATGCGTATTAAAGGTAAACCCCTCCGGTACGCTATGGAATTTTTTCGGTTTGCTTATGGACCAAGTTTTGGTAAGTTAGCTAAAGAGGTAAAGGATTTTGTTGAAATACTGGGTGAAATACATGATAGAGATATCTTAGACGAGCAGATAACTGAATTTCGTATGGAAATGTCTATATTTAATGATATTTCACCTAAAAATAAACTTAGCTTACTCCTTTTAAAAAAACTAATCGCGAAATTATTGCTCGAGAGAAAGAAATATTACGAAATGATCAGAGTAACTCTCCAAACATGGAATAATACAAATTTCCGTGAAAAAATAATCTATGCTATTTCAGAGTAAATTTTAACCCTTTACTTTCTTGGATATACCATATATTTTTATGGTATGAATCAGATTAGCTCAGATTATTTTATACCACGAGAAAAAAGCAGAAGCCATCATCTCAAAAAAAGGGTTAGGATACTACCGCTCTATTCATTCCCACATATAAAGGATTTCGATTACAAAATTACAGAACATCAGAACAGATTTTTTATACATCTGGATTTCGATGCATTTTATGCACAGGTAGAGCAAAGGGATAATCCCAGGTACAGAGGAAAGCCGATTTCAGTTGGGGGAACGGACAGAGGTGGCATTGTTATGACGGCATCATATGAAGCCCGTGCCATGGGAGTAGAGACAGGTATGTCTGTGCACCAGGCACGAAAGTTTTGTCCAGAACTAATCTCGGTACCCTGTTACGGACCCAAATACGAGGCCATTGTGCTTAATATAATGGAATTGTTGAATACACATGTTCCGGATAATGGAATCGAGCAGTATAGTGTAGATGAATGTTTTGTGGATCTAACACCGGTAGTAAGAAATTTTGAGTCAGCTATACAGGAAGCACGAAAGATAAAAGAACATATATTTGATGAAGAAGGGCTGACCGTTTCTATGGGATTATCTTATAACAAGTCGTATGCAAAGTTGGGCTCAAAACTTGAAAAACCGAACGGCTTTACCGTGATAACACAAGAGGACAAGGAAAAGATATATAAACTCCCTGTAAGCAAGTTGTGGGGTATAGGCAGGCGCATACAGAGAAGGATGTGGGCATTAAACATAAACAGTATAGGTGATCTCGCGAAAGCCAATCCCGGCGCGGTAAAGAAGGAATTTGGTATAAACGGAACAGTATTTTACAAAATGGCGCGGGGTGAAGACACATCAGACATATACAGAAGGGAGAGAGCTGAGAAGTCGCTCTCACATAACCATACTCTTTCAGTACCTGTATATAAAGAGCATGATATACTAGAAGAAGCTAGACGCATGGGTGAATATGTTTGCAGAAAATTACGTACACGTAAACTAACAGCCAAGATGGTACACCTAACACTAAGATACGAAGATCTCTCCTACCAGGGTGCCAAAGGTGAATTACCGACTTATACGAATGATGATAGAGTTGTTTTCAGTCTACTCAAAAAATTATTGACACAGTTAGAAAAGCCGGTCGAAGCTAAGCGTGCCCGAATGCTCGGAATATCGATATGGGAATTGAGAGCAGATCTGCAAAGAGAAAATCTTAACCTGTTCGATGACAATCATCATAATCCATATTATGCTCTAGATACCCTAAAAGAAAAATATGGTGATAAGATTATACGCATCGGCGTAACAAATTAACATCTATCCCTAATAACTCTTCAGCAAGGATTTTCCTTTTAGATATAAAAAAATTTTTACTATATTTGTTTATTATTTTATCATCAATAAATTCTAAATGACAAAGATCCTCTCAAGCTTCTCTAAATGTTTTTTTGCGGTAGTATTACTCTATTTAATTTTACCAATAAGCGGTTACTCTCAAGCAAGCACAACTTTGGGAGTATATGCCCGGGTATTGAGAATAATGACAGTAAATACCGTGGGAGCCAATCACCTCGATTTTGGAAATATAAATGTAACAACCAGCTCCCAAAATTTCTCAATTTCTAACCAAAATGGGCAGAAATTTGAAGCCACAGGATCCCCTAACTATGTGATCTATGCAGACTGGCCTCAAACAATTACTCTTAATAATTACGCCTGGGTAATAAGCCACGGCGGAACGAATGGTACACTAACCTTCTCTCCAAATGACATTATACAACACACCGGCGATAATTCGAACTGGTCAAATCCTTATAATGTGAGCAGAAATACATATAATTACGGTAATTTATACTTCAGAGATACCGATAATGACGGTATAGGAAAGGTATATTTCTGGCTTGGAGGAGCTCTTACAGTACCAGGAAACCAATCCTCAGGTGACTATGTTGGTACGCTTACATTTACTGTCAGCTATTAGGAGCTAGCCAACTACACTATCCCCTTCTTTTTGAGACATAACCTACAAACTCTGATATAGCTAATTAGCTACATCTCATTTATAATCTTCAAATTTTTAGAAAATTATTTGTAAATCCAAGATTTCTATCACTCATATAAGTACCATATAAATAAATTGATTATGCAACCGTCCCCACTCCTAATTTGCCCTCAAAAATACCTTAGTAAAATAGCTAAACTTTTTTTTAAATTATTAGTAATTTTACTCTTGACATTTAATTTATTTGATTGTAAGTTTGATGACTAGATTAAAGTTAGATTGCTCTGAATAAATTGAAATTAAAGTAAAATTACTTTAGTATGGAAAACTTGTATAAATTAGTATTTGACGGGATAATATTCCCGGACATTAAAGAAAAGAAAAAATAGGTATTTAAGCAAAATTTTGCATATCTCCCCTCCGGGATGTACAAAATATGCTCTATTTAAATAAAAAACAGCAAAAAAAACGCTAAAAATTAACTTTTACTTAATTTAAACCTCAGAAAATGAAAAAAATGAAGTTATTTCTTTTAGTTACTGCGCTAATTACTCTTGCAGTATCTTCATCCTCTTTCGCTCAGGTTACAGCTAACGCTAACGCAAACGTAACAGCTAACCTTAGAAAGGGTCTGACTATTGTAAAAGATACAGATATGGATTTTGGTATAGTTCAACAGAATCCAGATAACTCTGCATCTTCGACATTAACACCACAAAACGGTGCAAAATTCTCGGTTTCAGGTAATGCATCTACGACTATTAACGTTACTTTATCAGATGCAACACTGACAATGAGTGATCCGGCAGTAACTGTCAGCACATGGGTTATGCATGTAACAGACACAGGTACTTATACTTCAGGTTCGAACATTCTTACAGGTGTAAACGGTTCAACTACACTTTCGAGCTCAGGTGCCAAGACATTATGGCTTGGTAGTACTTTGACTGCAACAACAAGTGCTACATCGGGTGTAAAGACCGGTACTATTACAGTAACGGTAGCTTATTAAGTTTTTGCAACCTTCATGTTTGACTGATTGCTATGTAAACTCTTTACCCTGGAAACGGGGTAAAGAGTCTTAAAAACAAAAAAAGATCATAAACGAGCAAATGAAAAAAATAATACTAACCATACTGACAATACTGATAGTATTAGGATTTAAGAATACTTCCGCTCAAGATAATAACTTCACTACCCTATCGGTTAGAGCAACACTAGAGCGCGGGCTTGCCATGGAGGGTGGCAATAGTCTTTTTCTTGGAGAGCTTGCATTGCGCAATAGTGAAAATCAAAAAATTATTTCTAATTTTGACGGCTTAAAATTCACTATTCTTGGGCAATCGAATAGGATGGTAACTATATTATATGATCAATCGGTTACCCTGACTAATATCACAAACAACCGTTCAGGGAAGCAATCATATGATGATGCTAAAATGACTTTTAAGACAAACGTAGCAGAAGAAACAGGATCTGAAAACGGTTATACCAATCCTAATCCCCTGCCAAGTGGTACCAGCATTGCGCTGTATGATATGTCAAAGGTAGGTAAATTAAATTTATGGATTGGCGGAACTATGCAGCTTCCATTGTCTCTAAAAAATGGAAAGTACATTGGTAATTTTGTTGTTACATCTGTTTATTAATAAAATCTTAGTTTGAAAATGATTAATTTTATAGCACAAAAACTAAGACAAAAACTTGAAATGAAAAAAACTCTTAAAATACTGACTCTTATCTTGTTCGCGATAACGTTTTATACACCAGGTTTTGCGCAATCATATAATGCAAAATTATCTTTGCTTTTGTATGACTCATTTCCGGGATATCCGAATTCGACGCCATACTATGATTACTATGGAGGCAGATATAGAATCGATCTTCCAAACAATAACAGAACAATAAGAATTACTCATACAATTCCAAGTACTCTAAACGACGGTGCAGGACATACAATACCCTTTTCTATAGCTTCTAATAATGCAGGTTATAAGATCGGTGGAAGTTTAAATCCGACCGGAGCTACAGTATTTAACCCTAACAATAGTCTCACCGTTACTTTATCGGGGACAGATGAAATTACCATATGGCTGGGCGGCACAGTTTCACCACCAACTAATGCTTACCCGTCAAATAATTATGAAGGAACTATAACAATTACAACAGTTATACTTTAATAAATTAAATTTTTCTCAAAAAGAAAAAAAATTAGCTTTGAAAACGTTAACATTTACCCTACTAGCATTAATGATATCAGTGTCAGCCTCTTTTGCGCAGATCGTGATATCACCTTATGTGGTTATGATAGATCAGAAGAACCAATTTGGTACATTTTTAGTATCTAACCAGACCACTGAAACTCAAGAAGTAACAATATTCTTTAAATTCGGCTATCCTGCTTCAGACGCACAGGGCAACGTAACAATGCTCTACAGTGATTCCAGCGGAATAAACATGAGCTATGATCTAACCGATATGGTGAATGCGTTCCCAAAGAAATTCACTTTAAAACCCGGTGACAAACAAACTGTAAGGATGACCGTTAAGCCGAAAAAGGATATGAAGGAAGGTACTTACTGGACAAGGATAATTACATCCACACAATCAAAACAAGTGATAACCGATACTTCCACTTCCCTATCGGCATCAATTAACTTCGTACTTAACCAGGTCACGACCGTAATATACAAAAACAAAAGGTATGAAAATTCGGTCAACCTGCAGGATATTACAACGAACACTGATGAAGAATATTTAAACATTAATGTTCCACTCGAAGTAAAGGGAGATTCGCCGTTTTTTGCCGGAACAACTGTAAAGATATTTGACGCATCGGGAAGCCTTGTAACCGAACAGACACAATATTTTACTGTTTACTACGGAATGACAAGGAAAAATTCATTTAGATTAGAAGATCTAAAGCCGGGTCAGTATAAAGCTGAAATTACTCTTACTTCAGATACTAATCCAGATATTCCAATAAGTGATAAACCGTTAAAGACTCCAATAACTAAATCTGTCAGCTTTAGCATTAATTGATGAAAAACGTTCTCATAATCATATCGCTGTTCTTTGCATTAGTGCCCATTAGTCCTGTATTTTCTCAGGAAACAAATGCAGCAGGCGATAAGACAGATAAGGATTCGGTTTCAATAGTTACAGAAAATCCTGAAAGTAATGTTTCCAAAGAAGAAACTGAAACAGGTCCGGAGGAAATGTATTTGAATTTCAATTACGCCGGCCTTGTTAGTACGCTTTTTACCTGCTACTACAATGGCGAGAATACATACATACCTGTTCAGCAATTCTTTAATTCTTTACAGATCAACAATACACAGACAGGAAACAGAATTTCGGGATATTATATGTACTCCGGTAGAGAGTATATGATAGATCTGGATTCGAGAGAAATAACCTTTAACGGACAAACAACCAGGTTCTCAAAGAGTGACGCATTTATTAGTGATGAAGGAGAAATATTCATCTCCCCTACTGTTCTTTCAGCAGCCTTTAATATGGAGATAGTAGTTGATCTAAGTCAGCTCTCACTTGGGCTTTATACGGAGGAAAATACGCCCCTGGAAGCAAGGGCAAAAAGGGAAAGCTTAAGAGAGGCATTATTAGAAGACGAAACAACTACCAAAGAAACTCCATTACTTTTCAAAAGGACAAAGAATTGGTTAAAGGGTGAATTTATAGATTATTTCTTTTCTTCAAGTATGTCAGAAGGCTCCTATCCTAATTACAGCTATAGTATCAATTCAGGAAGTGAGCTAATGGGTGGCGATCTTAATATAAATCTCAGTGGCAGTGAATCTCATGATCATAATGATTTTGATTATGATATTAACTGGAGATATGTATTTGGTAAAGAGAAGTTGCTTAACCAGGTGTTACTCGGTAGCAAGCTTCAGTCAAAAGGGATAGACCCGCATTCGTTTACAGGAGTTTCATTGACAAACGCACCATTCGAAGTGGAGGGGAATTTCGGATCGTATGTACTTGTTGATAAAACTGTCCCGTTAAGTGATGTGGAGTTGTATATAAATAACCAGATGGTTGCTTACACGAGAGCGGACGATCTTGGTAATTACCAGTTTAACATACCCATGACATATGGCTCGAACACCATTGAGTTAAAAATTTACAGCCCTGATGGACAGTTAATCGAGAATAACAGGAGGATACAAGTTCCATTTGATTACCTGCCAAAGGGTGATTTTCAGTACTATTTAAATTTTGGACAGCAGAATGACACCAAGGATATGATGTATCATGGAAGCCTTGGTTATGGAATCACCTCTTGGCTAACGGATAGAGCTGGAGTAGATTTCACATCCACAGATGGAGTTGTATTTAATAATCCGGTTTTCTTTAATTCCCTATCAGGCAGGGTCATGGATGATTATTTATTCAACTACACTTTTGCACCTGAGCTTTATCACAGAGTTTCTATAAGCGCTTCATATTTCGATCTGCAATCGTTTAGCTTAAAGTATACAAAATACAAGCAGAATAAGGTATATAACGTTAGAAATCTGGAGGAAGATTTCGAGATTACATCAGGTATTCCGGTCAATATAATGGACATTAAAGCTGGTGTACAGGGACAGGCGCTTTATGAGAAAACAATCGATTCTAAGCATTATAAACTCGATGTAGGAGCAAATTTCTCGATGTTAAACTTCAGTCCGTCAATTAACTATGCGTACTCTGAAGAGCAATCACAGTATTCAACAGGTGTAAGGAGAGAAATACGGTTTGGCTTAAGTACCCCTGCAACATTTTTAAATGGAATATTCCCTGAACTTATGTCAGGTAAATATTTCAGCACAGTTGTAAAATATGATGCCGTTAATAACCAATTCGCGAATGCAAAGCTAACATACTCAAGCAATCTTACAAGGAACGCAAGGATCGAATTTAATTATTCAAACGATCTTCAATATAATTTTTCATCATTCAACGTTGTTTTTAAATATGAGTTTCCGTTTGCAGTTACAAATACGATTGTAGACGATAAGTCATTAATAATGAACGTGCATGGAACAGTTGGCTACGATAACGCAAATAAAAATATATTTACAACCAAGAGACAGAGTGTAGGTACAGGTGGTGTTGCATTTAAAATGTTCCAGGATGAAAATGGTAACGGTAAGTACGACAAAGGTGAACCTATGGTCGATGATATCGATCTTAAGTTTAATCAGAACGTACAGCTGGATAGAAATGATGACGGTGTACTTATTGCCAGTGAGCTTACTCCGTACAGAGAATATAATGTCGAAATTAATCCCCTATCGGGAAAGAATCCATTCCTTCAGCCTAAGTTCCAAAAGTTCGGACTGGTAACAGATCCAAACCAGATCAAACTTGTTGAGATCCCGTTCTATTTCTCACAAGAAGTTTATGGAAATGTTGTTGCAGTAAAAGACGGTGCTGAAATTCCTTTGCCAAGTGTTAAGATCCATATACAAAACCATGAGAACGACGAGGAAAAAGTAATCACGTCATTTAATGATGGAACATTATATTATCTTGGTCTTTTACCGGGTGACTATACAGCTTATGTCGATTCAGCCATGGTAGAGATGCTTGGCGCAGAAACAGAACCAGACAAGATAGATTTTACTATTTATGATGAGAATGACGACAAAGAGATAAAAGAACTTAATTTTGTATTAAAACTTGACAACAGTACAATATCTAACATTGACGAGCAGGAAATTGCAAGTTTCAGAGCAAAATTCCTTTACACAGAGAAACGCATAAACAGCAGGGTTGGAACACATGATGAGGCGCACAAGGAATTCTTTGATGAGATATCTGCTTCGCAATATACAGCATTACCAGAATTTGCAGAAAGATATGAAAAGATGAAGACAAATCTCGAGCAGTGGGAATCTGAAACAGTAGAAAAAGGTGAAGATACAGGATATACCGTAGTTAAAGGTGATTGTTTGTGGAAAATCGCCGGAATGAAGAAACATTACGATAACCCGCACCTTTGGCCCGCTATCTGGGAAGCCAATAAAGACGGCATAATCTCAGCTCCGGAAGGGGTAAAAACTACAATAACTAATCCTAACCTGATATACCCTAGACAGGTATTGAAGATACCTCACCTATCCGATGAGCAGAAACAGGAATTCCTGAACATCGAAGGTCAGTATTATGACAAAAAAGGAAGAGGTAAACCAAGGGAAAAATAAGTTTAGTAAGTGAAGACTAAAAAATTAGGGTAAACTTGAAATTATGAACGTAATTTCAAGGCTAAGAAGAAACCCCATCGTGATTGATCGGGGTTTCTTTATTTATAGAATTTAATTTAAATATTAATATATTATTAGATATAAATATAAGGCGGATAGAATAGGATAATTAAAGTATTTTCTAACTTATTGTTCGGCGAGATCGCTTTCTAAAATTTTACGTTCTTCATCCGTAGTCATGACAATAAGAATATCACCTTTATAGATTGTGAAATCTTCGCCGGGTTTGAATATCCAATCATTATTTTGTTTTACAGCCATTATAATTGTTGATTTAAGCTTTGAGACATCGATTTCCTTCATGTTCTTGCCATGGTACTGCTCAGACACGATTAATTCTTCTATTCTGAAAGATTTACTGTCTTCTTTCAATAGAAAGTCAAGAAATGTAGTTACATCAGGACGGATCATCTCGGAAGCCATACGCATGCCACCAATATTCGTAGGTGAAACTACCTTATCTGCTCCAGCCAACTTGATCTTTTCTAGATTCTTTCGGTCGAAGCAAAATGCAATAACACGGATACCCGGATTTAAACGCTTAGCAGACAGGCTAATAACCAGGTTAGTATTATCATCTTCAGTAGCCGCAAATACCCCGCTAGAAGTCCCTATTCCGGCTTTCTGCAGCGTTTCATCTTCTGTAGGATCTCCTTCCATAAAACACTCTTTCTTAAGTGATTTTCGTATGTCTTCTAATTTCTCACCGTCAGGGTCAACGATAATATGATCCCTGCCAGCTTCATCCATTTCCTCGATTACTTTCTTTGTATAGGGATTTAGCCCACAGATAATATAATGCTTGCTGAGTTGACTTATTAACTTTTCCATTTTACTTTTTTGATAATTTTGTCTGATATAACCTTCAATAATGGCAGCCGCAAATGTAGATACAAAATATGTAATAAATCCAATTCCGGCCATTGCTACAATTACCGTAAACATCCTTGCCCCTGCATATTCCTGGAGAGGTATAACTTCGTCAAATCCAATAGTGGTAATAGTTATAAACGTCATGAAAAAACAATCGAAAAGCCCAAACTTTTTATCCAATAGTATCCAATATCCAAAAGTGCCCACGAGCACCGTAATAACTAATCCAAGCCCTGAGCCATATAATCTTTTAAATATTTCGGTTCTAAACATTATTTAGATTTTATCACTTCAAATCTAGTTAAATAAAAATTCAGAAAAAATTGAATATAATTGTGTTATATAACAAAAAAGCAGGCTTGAACCTGCTTTTGAGCTATCGACCGGATTCGAACCGGTGACCTGCTCATTACGAATGAGCTGCTCTACCAGCTGAGCTACGATAGCAAATATCTATAAATTTTAATACCTATACCAATCAGTTTTAAATGGTCCTTCAACTTCAACACCAATATATTCAGCTTGATCAGGAGAAAGTTTAGTTAATTTTGCCCCAACTTTATCAAGGTGAAGTTTTGCTACTTTCTCATCAAGATGTTTCGGAAGAACATAAACTTTATTTTCATACTTTTCAGGATGATTCCAAAGCTCGATCTGTGCAAGCACCTGGTTTGCAAATGAGTTTGACATTACAAATGAGGGATGACCCATTGCAACGCCCAGATTAACAAGTCTTCCTTCAGCAAGGACAATAATATCTTTGCCATCAATCTTATACATATCGACCTGAGGCTTTATATTTGTCTTTGTATTTCCATAGTTCTCATTCAGCCACGCCATATCTATTTCATTGTCGAAGTGACCGATATTACAAACAATAGCTTTGTCTTTCATCTTCTTAAATATCTCTCCGGTAATAATGTCTTTATTTCCTGTTGCGGTAACAAAGATGTCTGCTTTCCCGGCAACTTCTTCAAGGAGTACAACTTCATATCCTTCCATAGCCGCCTGGAGCGCACAGATAGGATCTATTTCTGTAACCATGACCCTGGCACCGGCGCCTCTCAATGACTCTGCTGAACCTTTACCTACATCTCCGTATCCACAAACAACAGCAACCTTACCTGCCATCATAACATCAGTACCACGTCTTATTGCGTCAACAAGTGATTCACGGCATCCGTATTTGTTGTCGAATTTCGACTTTGTTACGGAGTCATTTACATTGATACATGGAACAGGCAGTGTGCCTTTTTTCATTCTTTCATAAAGTCTGTGAACGCCAGTAGTGGTCTCTTCGGTAATTCCTCTTACGTTTTGTGCAAGTTCAGGATAATTATCCAGAACAACATTCGTAAGATCTCCCCCATCATCGAGGATCATATTCAAAGGCTGTTTATCTTCACCAAAGAATAAAGTCTGTTCGATACACCAATCGTATTCCTCTAGTGTTTCACCCTTCCATGCAAAGACCGGTATTCCGGCTTTTGCAATTGCTGCCGCCGCGTGATCCTGAGTTGAAAATATGTTGCATGAGGACCATCTTACTTCGGCACCCAATTCCTTTAGAGTTTCGATGAGAACCGCTGTCTGAATAGTCATATGAAGACAGCCGGCGATCCTTGTTCCTTTTAATGGCTTTGATTCGGAATATTCTCTCCTAATTGCCATTAAACCCGGCATCTCTGCCTCTGCAAGTTCGATCTCTTTTCTCCCCCATTCGGCGAGGGAAATATCTTTAACTTTATAATCTTGTGTCATTTCAAGAGTTTCTGTGCTCAATTATATTCTCCTATTTAATTAGATTATTATTGTTTGAACTTCGTAAGATAGAACATTAACCTTAATAATAAAATTTACAAATTTCTATACAAAAGACTCATTTTTTGCTTAATTCTATCCCTAATTCTTTTAATTGTTGCTCGGAAACAGTACTTGGGCTATCATCCATGGGCGATGCTGCATGTATGGTCTTAGGAAAGGCTATGACGTCTCGTATGCTGTCAAGCCCGCATATTATTGCGACTACCCTATCCAATCCGACGGCTGCACCCCCGTGAGGCGGCGCTCCATATTTGAATGCTTCGAGCATAAAGCCAAACCTTTTCTGTGCTTCCTCCTCAGGAAATCCAACAATATCAAAGATCTTCTTTTGTATGTCGGGCCGGTGAACCCTGATGCTCCCGCTGGTAATCTCACTTCCGTTCAATACAACATCATAACAATACGCGCGAATGCTCTCAATCTCTGTTCGATCTTTGCTATCTAGATATTTTAAATGCTCATCGAATGGCATTGTAAACATATGGTGTTCCGCAACAAAACCTCCCGTTTCTTCATCATAGGCAAATAATGGAAAATCTTTTACAATAAGGAATTTAAACTGTGATTTGTCGATCAAATTATAATCATGAGCCAGTTTAACTCTTAACTTGCCCAATCCTTCCAATACCTTCTTTTTCTTACCGCTCAAGATGAATATAACGTCACCATCAACAGCATTAAACTGTTCTTTAAGTTTATTTATTTCAGCCTCAGATAGAAACTTTTTTATCGAGGAAGTAATCTCGCCGTCAGGATTGAACTTAATGTACACTAAGCCTCCAAATCCAAGGTCTTTCTTAGCGTATTCCGTTAATTCGTCGAACAGTTTACGCGATGTCTCCTGTCCTTCCAATTTAAAACCTGACACGACTCCCCCGTCATTTATCACATCCTGAAATACCTTAAACTCCGATCCGGAAAAAATGTCATTAAGGTTACCGATTTCCATTCCGGGAATTCGCAAATCGGGTTTATCGGAACCGTATTTTTCAATTACGTCATTGTAAGTCATCTGAATAAAAGGAGTTTGTAGATCAATATTTAGAACCTCTTTCCATATAGTCTGATATAGTCCTTCCAGCACCTCAAAAACATCTTCCTGTCTTACAAAGCTCATCTCAAAGTCTATCTGCGAAAATTCCGGCTGTCTATCTGCCCTTAGATCTTCATCACGGAAGCATTTGCATATTTGAACATACTTATCAAATCCTGCTACCATGAGTATCTGTTTATATATCTGTGGAGACTGAGGAAGAGCGTAAAAATTACCTTTATGTACCCGCGATGGCACAAGATAATCCCTGGCGCCCTCGGGAGTTGATTTCATTAAAATAGGTGTTTCTATCTCGATAAAGCCAAGCTTTTCAAAATACTTCCGCGTTGCCTGATATACCTTACTACGAATAACAATATTCTTTGCAAGCCCTTCTCTTCTCATATCCAGGTACCTATATTTTAATCTGAGGTCTTCTGAGGCTTTAACATTCTCCTCAATAACAAATGGAGTTATATCGGATTCATTTAAAATCTCAACGTTATCCACATCTATCTCAATGTCACCTGTCGGTATGTTTTTATTCTTATTCTCACGCTCTACTACAGTACCAGATGTTGAAATTACACTTTCAAGATTTAGTTTACTTATTTTATCATAAATGTCTTTTTTATCAGGCGATATCTTAATTTGTGTAATACCATACCTATCACGAAGGTCTACAAAAAATAATCCACCCAGGTCTCTTTTTACGTATATCCACCCGTTCAGAGTTACTTTTTCACCTTTATTGGAAAGCCTTAATTCCCCACAAGTATGGGTTCTTTGATTAAAATTCATGTAAGTTTTTGAATAATTAATACCGGAATTGGTAATATACGCTGTATATTATTAAATTATAAGATAAATAAGCGGTATAGGGAGATTATACGGCTATTTGCTTTAGCTCGTTGGTAGTAATATTGTAAATATCCTTCATTCTTTCGACTATCTTACCAAGCTCATCGAAATCAACTCCTGAATCGATATGCTCGAGCTTCATACACAGCTCTGCAAGCCTCTTTGCACCTACTTTGAAGCTAATTCTTTTGAGGTTATTTGCTGATTTCCTGAATTTATCGACATCCTGCTCAAGGTAAGAGTTACTTAGTTCATTCAATATCTCGGGAGCAACATTGATGTAAAGGTCCACTACCTTAGAGAAATCATTGCCATTATTCGACTCGGTGTTTAAGCCGGAGATCAAATTAAGGTCAAGCATGAGGCTGGATTTGATCTGGTGCTTACCATTCTTCTGAAGTTCTTTCGTAGTTCTTCCCCACTTCCTAAGAAGGTTCTGAACTTCTTCCATCATGATCGGTTTACTAATGTAATCATCCATTCCTTCCGATATAAATCGTTCCCTGTCACCTTTCATTGCATTAGCAGTCATAGCAATAATAACCGGGCGATTTTCTTTTTTCCAATGGTTATGAATATACTTAGTTGTTTCTAGACCGTCCATTTCGGGCATTTGTATATCCATAAACACTATATCATAATACTGTCTTCTTAATGATTCAATGACTTCCGTACCATTACTTGCCACATCTGATCTGTAACCTAATTGTTGAAGTATCTTAAGTACCAGTTTTTGATTTATAATATTATCTTCAGCAACAAGTATCCTCAACGGTACTCTTTCATTCAGATCTTTTGTCTTTTCCGATTCAATCAGTTCCAGCTTTTGTTTAATCTCATCTGAAAATACTTTTAGAAGAACGTCAAGCAAGTATGACTGTTTAACGGGTTTAGATAAATATGCGGTAAAAAGTTCCTTGAACTGTTTTTCATTCTCCTCCTGTTTGCCAACAGACGTCAGCATGATCATTGGAAGTTGTTTAGGAGTTCTAAGCTTTCTTATTTCTTGTCCAAGCTGTAAACCATCCATTTCCGGCATGAGCATATCTACGATAGCGAGGTCGAACGGTGCCTTGTCTTTAATAATTCTTAATGCATCCTCCCCGCTTGAAGCTGTTCGCGGTATCATTCCCCACATTTGACATTGGAGTGTCAGTATATGTCTGTTTGTTTCGTTGTCATCAACAATAAGAACTCTCTTATCCTGTAAGACCGACATGGTTGACTTAAGATATATTTTAGCAGGTGCGAGTTGTGCAGGTTTCGACTTCATTGTGAAGTGGAATATAGAGCCCTTCCCAGGCGTACTCTCCACCCATATTTTGCCACCCATTAGGTTTACGAGTTTTGAGCAAATAGCCAGGCCAAGTCCAGTACCGCCGTATTTCCGTGTGGTTGTAGAATCTACCTGTGAAAACGATTCAAATATAACATCTAACTTTTCAGGAGGTATACCGATACCGGTGTCCTTAACGGAAAATTCTAACAACAACTCTTCCGGATTATCCGATATATTCCTGACGGAAATAAAAACTTCACCCTCATTAGTAAATTTTACAGCATTGCTGACAAGGTTTACCAGTATCTGTCTTAACCTTGTTACATCCCCTATGATAAATGGTGGAACATCTTTTTCTATAAGATGTAAAAGGTCGAGCTTCTTCTCCACCGCTTTTGAAGCGAGTAGGTCATAAGCGTCTTCGATGCACTCCTTAAGCTCGAAAGGCTGTTCTTCCAGCTCCATTTTACCGGATTCGATCTTTGAGAAGTCAAGAATGTCGTTTATTAAAGTCAGCAGTGTATCACCACTTACCCGAATTGTCTCAACAAATTCCCTCTGTTCCGGTGTAAGATCCGTTTCCATTAATAAACCTGTCATACCAATAACACCATTCATCGGAGTACGTATCTCATGACTCATTATGGCAAGAAATTCGGATTTAACTTTTGCGGCTTCCTCAGCAGCTTCTTTTGCTTTAATAAGCTCTTCTTCCCATTTCTTTCTTTCAGTAACGTCCGTAAGTGTACCCGTTGTACCAATAAAATTATTATCCTCATCATAAATTAAAAATCTACTGTACTCAAACAGCCTCGTCTCATCATCCTTCCTTGTAATTCTAAAATGACCGTGATCAAAGTCCGCATTCTTTTCGATCATGCTTCTAAGGATCTCACCATGCCTTTCCCTGTCATCAGCATGAATAAATTCTTTCGTTATTCTACCCAGGCTTTCCTTAACAGTAAAACCTGTAGTTTTTTCCCATGCGTTACTCAGATAGGTCCATTTGCCTTCTTTGTCGGTCTGATATACAATATCCTTTACCGTGTTTAAAACAGTATCATATCTGTTTTCTATTTTTTTAAGCTCTTTCTCTATGTCGCGTGTTCTTGAAATATCCTTTATAGAACCGGATATTATTACTTCATTCCCCTCTCTATTTACGTTTGAAGAAAGCTCTACCCAAATGTAAGTATCCTTTTTTGTAAGCCAGCGGAGCTCTTCTACTGTCAAACTCTCACCCTTATTAATAAATGATTTTATCTTTTCTTCGTACTGTGAAAAATCATCCTCATGTATATAATTAAGGAAATTCTTGCCTATCGATTCCTCAACAGAAAATCCTGTAAGATCAGTCCAGTGCGAGTTCAAATATAATATCTTACCTGATGAATCAAGTTGAAAGACAACCTCATTTAAATTTTTAAGCAGGTAAAAAAATCTTGGATCCATTACATGTAACTCACCCGGGGTTTTTCTTCGTTCGTTAAGAAAGTTTAAAGTTATCTCGGTTAGCTTTTGTGTACTCAGACTGTCCAGATCGAGTTTATTGTAATCTGAATCTTTTAATATTTCTTTAGAAAGTCTGCGGAGGTTCTTTAAAAGATATTCTTTATTCTCATAATATACAGGTCTCTGCTCTTCTGATTGTGACTCAGAAAAATGCTCCCTCAATCCTGATATAAGCTTCTCTACATTTTCCGGTACCTTAAGATATGATGGTACCTGTGATAACCACGCCAGCGCATCTTTAAAATCTTCTTCAGATTTTATATCAAATTCTTTACCAATATTTTCGAAAAATGAACTATCTGTCATATAATATTTATACGTAAATTACCTTCAAAACAATCAATTGTGCAAATACTATGCCTTATTTACAATTTAATAATACTTTTTTAGCTCTTCAATAGTAAGTATATGTAATTCATCAAGTTTATCAACTTCACTGCCAATTTCAGCTAAATTATTCTGTTTTCCAGCCAATTCAATAGTTTTACATACTTCGGCGAAAAGCTTTGAACCTACATTCAAACTTGCTCCTTTTAGTGTGTGGGCTGTTTTTCCTAACTTCTCAGCATCTCCGGATGCTGCAAGTTCTTTAATTTCATTAATTAAACCGACTGCTTGGTCAATGTACAGCTCAACAATTTCCTTAAAAAAAGAATCCGTATCGCCGTCACCCAGCTCTTTCAAACCCTCTATCACATTCATGTCAACAAGTTCCTCGGTAGATGGTTTCATTTATTTAGATTTAATTAAATATAGTGTTTTAGCTATATGTTAAAAATAAAGCCCTGAGATTTTGTCAAAACCAAAGGGCTTCAAAAAACATACTAAGGCGCTCGATAGTTGCCTATAGAGTTCCTCTTAAAGCCTGCTCCCTTTCGATCGCTTCAAATAAAGCTTTAAAATTACCCTTACCAAAACTCCTTGCACCTCGCCTTTGTATTATCTCAAAAAACAAAGTAGGACGTTCAACAATAGGTTTGGTAAATATCTGGAGCAGATATCCGTCATCATCTCTATCCACCAAAATTCCAAGCTCTTCAAGTTCTTCCAGTTCCTCTTCGATCTTACCGACTCTTCCCTCTAATTCGGAATAATATGTCGTTGGAACAGTAAGAAACTCAATTCCCCTATTCCTCAATTCTTTCACAGTATCTATAATGTTGGGAGTCGTTAAAGCAATATGTTGTACACCGCCTGTTTTATAAAAATCCAAGTATTCTTCAATCTGTGACTTTTTCTTTCCCTGTGCCGGCTCGTTGATCGGAAATTTGATCTTTCCTGTACCATTCTGCATCACCTTACTCATCAACGCTGTATACTCGGTTGAGATATCTTTATCATCAAATGAGATAAGCTGATTGAACCCCATTGTCTGTGCATAGAAATTAACCCAGTGGTTCATCTTTCCAAGTTCGACATTACCTACCATGTGGTCTATAGAACGAAGGTTTACGTCCTTAATACCTTTGACACCTCTTTCTTCTGCATTCATGAATCCGGGAAGAAAATTACCATTATAGTTCCTTCTATCAATAAATGAATGTATTGTATCTCCGTAAGTTGCGATTGAAGATTTTATAATATATCCGTTTTCATCTTCGAATTTTGTAGGCTCTAAAACACTAATTGCCCCCCTTTTGACTGTCTCGTTGTAGGCACTCTCTGCATCATCGACTTCAAAAGCAATGTCACGAACTCCATCACCGTGTTTTTTATGATGCTCGGCAACAAATGAATCGTCAGTATTTGCGGATGTTAAAACGAACCTGATCTTTCCTTGCTCCAGCACATATGAACTTGTTTCTTTATTTTTCGTTTCAAGACCTGCATAATACTTTAGCTTAAAACCAACTGCATATTGATAGAAAAATGAAGATTGTTTGGCATCACCAACATAAAATTCTACATGGTCAATTCTCTTTAGAGGAAGAAAATCCTCTACTTGGACGGTATCTTTTTGCTGTAATTCTTGTGTGGTTTCCATTTCTCACTAACTTTAAATTAAGTAAATCCCATTCAAATCTTAATATAGCATAAATGGACGATTAATTAATTTCAAAAATTTTTATACTCTTTTGGATCTATTCCCAGCTTATATATCTTTTGTCTAAGGCTAACAGGATGAAAGTTTATAGCTTTCGCAGTCGCGGCAACATTTCCTTTATTCAATTTCAGGTATTTTCTTATAAACTTCGATTCGAAATCCCTGATCACATTATCTTTATTTTCGGAATAATCACTTGTTACAGTAACAACTTGAGTATTCCCCTTCAGTTTATCAGGCAGAAGGTCCGGACTTATTTTCCCGTCGTCACAAAGTATTGATACCCTTTCTGCAATATTTTTCAGTTCACGGATATTACCGGGCCAGTTGTAATGAGTAAGTATTTCTTTTACTTCCGGCGAAATACTTTTGATCTTCACATCATTATTATGAGAATACTCTTTGATAAACTTTTCAAAATAAAATTCAATGTCTTCAGGTCTTTCCCTTAAAGCCGGTAGGTGAAACTCAAATACGTTTAATCTGTAATATAGATCTTCCCTAAATGTCCCTTCTTCGATCATTTTTTTAAGGTCTCTATTTGTTGCTGCAATTATTCTTACATTGGTATGTCTTATCTTTGTATCCCCAACCTTAGAAAACTCTTTTTCCTGAAGCACACGCAATAATTTTACCTGGAGCATTGGCTCTACTTCACCAATTTCATCGAGAAATAACGTTCCATTATTTGCAATTTCGAAATACCCTTTATGATCCTTTATTGCCCCAGTAAAGGCACCCCTTGCATGACCGAATAATTCTGATTCGAGAAGCTGGCTCGGTATTGCTGCACAGTTTACGACAATAAATGGTTGGTCTGCCCTTGTACTATTCTTATAGATATACTTCGCGAGAACTTCTTTACCCGTACCATTTTCACCTGTTATAAGAATTGTCGAATTGGATCTGGCAACTTTTTTAACTTCTTTTAATATTTCCTGCATCTCTTTACTTGTTGTCGAGTATGATTCATCATCATGTTCTTTATCCATAGATTTCTGAAGACTGGATTTTAAGAATAAGTTTTCATTCATGAGATTGACTTTTTCCAATCCCCTATTTACCGCGAGTACAAGCTCATCTTTGTTGATTGGCTTAGTCAGATAATCAAAGGCACCAAGCTTTATCGCTTCTACAACAGATTTAATCGAAAAATAAGCAGTAATCAAAATAACAACAAGATCCGGTTCAAGCTCAAGTACTTCCCTGGTTAACTGCATTCCATTCATTTTTGGCATATTGAAATCAGTTACCAATACCTCGAAATCATACTGCTTTACCTTCTCTAATGCAGTTTTTCCATCAGTAACGGTTGTTACCTCATGTCCCTCTTGCTCCAAGACTTTCTTCATTATCGCAGCTGAAGTTACTTCATCATCTACAACAAGTATTTTTGCCATAGTATAGTCTTTTTATTTCGTTTTTAAACCGGGCTATGCTTGAAAATCTTAAATATACAATAAACCATTTAAATATTAATCTAATAATAAATAGGGGGTTAGAACTCAATTTCTAACCCCCTCATATGCCCTTCATGTACAAATATAGTAAATAAACTATTAAATCAAAACAATTATTTTAATGCTTAAATTTTTACAAAAGAAAAAGGAACATTTAAAAATGCTCCTTTTTTCAAAAAATTATAGATAAAATTCTACTTAACCAATATCATTCTTTTTGTCTCACTGTGTTCAGGTGTTGTAAGTTTGTAAAAGTATACACCACTTGTTAAACCGTACTTACCTGCATCAAAAGTCACTTCATAAGTGCCTGCATCTCTCCTATCATTAACTATGGTCGCTACTTCTTTCCCACTGATATCAAATACTTTTAAGGAAACAACAGAATTGGTTGGAATCGAAAAACTTATCTTTGTAGATGGATTGAACGGATTTGGGTAATTCTGCGATAACACAAAATTATCCGGTAATAAACTTCCATTCCCCTGCAACCCGGTTACAAGCGCAAAAGTTGTTTTTAAAACATATAAACCTGTCTGTCTGTCTGATCCAATTATCTTACCTGATGGAAACATATATACACCCCAACATCCGTCATACGTAAAACCGTTATCCGATGGATATGTATCATACCATGCGACTTCAGTTGGTGATGCCACATTAGAGATGTCAATGACCCTTACACCGGCAGTATAATGTGCAACTACAGCATATTTACCATATATCTCGACGTTGTGAACTATAGATGTTGTTATTCCTGTTGGTTGCCATGTTCCAACCTGTACGACATTGCTCAGATTTTGGATATCCCAGATCTTTAGCAGCCTGGGGTTACCATTTATCTCATCTGTTACCAGACAATACTTTCTGTTGGGCGTAATAGCACAGTTATGGGGACCGGGATTAGGATTATTTGCCCATGAACCAATAGTAACAGGATTATCTTTATTCCACACGTCGATTACAGTTACCGTTCCACCGTCTGATGAATAAATATTACACGCAAACACCCTGTTTTCCACTACCCGGCAATCGTGAACGTATTTTTCATCCCACGTTCCTCTAAGAACTGGATTCTCGGGATCAGATATATCGACTATTGCAATACCGCCGTTACTTGTGCTTTGTCCGCCATTTATATATAGATAATTACCTTCGGTTGAAATTGTGTGAATCTTCATTATACCATTTACACTCCAGTTTTTCACAAAATGCACAGAGTCCGGGAGATATTGCAGATCAACAATTTGTATTCCCGTGCTCGACGAAGCAACGTCAGTAACAATATATGCATAATGTGAATGTGTTTTCATTTCACGCCAATTGCTGGATGTACCCGGAAGAAAATCAACTTCATGAATATCCGCTGAGTCAGTTATATCCACAAACGAGGTTCCAGTGTATGCTCCAAGAAGAGCATATTCTCTTGCATTAGGAGCAACATATCCCCATAATGCGGAATACAGATTCCCTCCTGCTCCGGGATGCTCATTCAGATTTTTAAGCAAGTACATTTCGTGATTACCAAGCTGAGAGTATGCAAGGTTGGAAAGTAAAATGAAAGCAAAGATCAAAACGTATAATTTTTTCATCAAACAGTTTCCTTTCATTATTAATAAAAAAGGGGATATCTTTTAATATCCCCCATGATATCTAAATTTCACTAAAATATATTACTTCGTCAATATCATTTTTTTAGTCTGAATAAAATCACCTGCCCTTAATTCATAAAAATATACCCCGCTCGACAGACCATATTTTCCTGCGTCAATTGATATTTCGTATACTCCCGCATCCCTTCTATCATTAAATACCGTAGCCACCTGCTTCCCGGTAATATCATATATTTTGAGGCTTGCAAATGCGTTTTTCGGGATCGAAAAGTTGATCTTTGTAGAAGGATTAAATGGATTCGGATAATTTTGTGATAATTCGAAACCTTCTGGTAATTGGCTTGTATTACCGGGCACTTCAGTCAAAGCACTTATATTTGTCTTAATAACAAATAATCCCTTCTGTCTATCAGAACCAATTATCTTTCCTGATGGGAATTTATATACTCCCCAGCAACCGTTATAATTTGAGCTATTATTGTTTGTATATGTATCATACCATGCAACTTCAACAGGGCTTGTCGGATTTGAAATATCAAGGATCCTGATACCCGCTGAGTAATGTGCTATCACTGCATAATCACCATATATTTCGACATTATGAACGATCGCCGTAGTTATACCTGTCGGTTGCCACGATGTAACATATGTTATGTTTTGCAGATCCTGTATGTTCCAAACTTTTAGCTTACCGTTTGGTGATGAAGTTTCATCTGTTGTATATATGTATTTCTTATCAGTTGTAAGCGCACAGTTATGCGGGAATGGATTCGGATTATTAACCCAGGAAGTAACCGTCGTCGGATTATCTTTATCCACTGCGTTAATTATTGTAACAGTTCCGGGCGGATCATATATATTACATGCATATATTGTGTCATCTATTACCCTGCTATCGTGCACATATTCATTTGACCATGATCCCCTCTTTACTGGAACTTCTGGATTTGTTACATCCACGATCGTAAGTCCACCCACATCTGAACCACCGGGGGATACGTTTCCACCATGAAGATACAAATAAGGTCCTGATTGCTGAATTGAGTGTGTATGTGTGTATCCTGAGTATTGCCAGGTTCCAAGGTAATGGATAGAATCAGGCAGATACTGTAGATCAACGATTTGAAGGAAGCTGTTACTTGCTTCAGAGACTATGTATGCATAGTGCGAATATGTTTTCATTTCTCTCCAGTCACTTACATTACCTTTCAAAAAGGCTACCTCTGCAATGTTTGCAGAATCCGTTATATCAATGAAGGAAGTCCCGCTATCACATCCAAGAATAGCATATTCTCTTCCGTCAGGTGCTCTATAACCCCATAATGCAGAAAAATATGCGGATGTTGCACTCGCTCCTGCATGTGGTCTGAGATTGGATAAGAGATATGTGTTATTATTTCCTAATTGGGCGAATGAATTATTTGATAAGAATGCTACTGAACAAAACAACAGTAGAGTAAGGATTTTTTTCATGTTGGTGTTTTTAAGAGTTAATACTGATTTCCCCCAAGACAAGAAATATATTATAAATTACTGTAATAATAAAAAAGCGATTAATTTACTCTCTTAATAACAACTAGCGTTTTATCATCTGCATATTCGCCACCGGCAGAATATATCTGCACGTCTTCAATGATAGCATTGCAAAGCTCTTTTGGGCTTTTTTCAGCGTTTTTTAAAATGACATTCTTAAGCCTTTCTTCACCATAAAGCTCATATTTCGAATCCATAGCCTCAACTATACCATCTGTATAGAGGATCAGAACATCATTTTTCTTTATGAGAATACTTTCGTAAAAATATTCCTGCTCCGGGGAGGGTCCGAGCACTGGACCGGTAGTTGCCAGTTCGGAAACGCTTCCTGTCTCTGATTTATAAAAAAGAGGTCTATTATGACCCGCATTTACATAAATACAAAGTCCCTTTGTGTCTTTAAACAGCTCACAATAGAATAAAGTTACAAATCGTTCAAAAGGGAAAAGTTCGTATATAAGCCTGTTCACTTTCTTTATTAATGAAGTCATCTTAATGTCGAACTCAACACCCATCTTGAGTGCTCCTGACACATAAAGCGACTGTGCGGCTGCTGATATTCCCTTAGACGCCGCATCGGCTATTGCCACACCTAAAATATCGCTATCTTCAGACTTTAAATAATCAAAGAAATCACCTCCGACTATATTTTCCGGTATAGATACTCCGAACATCTCATAATTTCCGAAACTCATCTCATGTTCGGGTAAAATATTTCTTTGTATTTCTCGTGCTTTCTCGAGCTCTACAATATTAGTCTTCGCTTCCGATTCAATATCCCTGGTTTTTAATATGGAGCTGAGTGTTGTACTAATTATATTTAGTGTGTCTAATAGATCATTTCCAAGTTGTTTGGCATTTAAAGCAATAAGGTATTCATACAAATAGGATTTATCTTCGTCTTCGTCCAGAAAACGAATTTTATATCTCTCCCCTACACCCGTTGCCGAGTAATGATAAATCCCCTTCTTGATCAAATAATCGTCTGTCTCTTTTGCAATCACCGATCTTTTCTTACCAATTTCTCTAACTATTGGATAATCCCTGATAGCTATTTTATAATCATCTTCAATTGGTTCCACATCACCCATTTGCTGTATTAAAACATATGCATCTTTCTCAGGAGTAAGCTTCCAAACTCTTCCTCCGATTATTTCTATCTCTTCACTTTTAATAATCTCACCCAGCACATGGCATAGTAATTCCTCATCCGATTTGAATTTCGGAGCATCCTTGGAGATCGTTTCGATTGTCTTATATAATCTTTTTTGTTCCACTTAGTTTAGTTTACCTGTTTTTTTCTCAACTGCCGAAATGAAACCCGACTCAAAAACTATCGAACTCATGTTTGACATTTCTTCTTCGAGTATAACATCTTCTTCGATATGATCACTTCTATTTCTGATATATTGGTAAGCTGTCTCTCCCCCTTTTCCACTTTTCAAAGGTCTTAAAAAATCTATTCCCTGTACCGCGCAGAGAAATTCGATCGAAATTATTTTCTTTGTGTTATTTACAATATCAAAGCATTTTCTCGATGAAATTGACCCCATTGAGTTATGATCTTCCTGGTTAGCGCTTGTTGGTATCGAATCAACCGATGCCGGGTGAGATAGAACTTTATTCTCACTTACCAATGCGGCCGCCGTATATTGCGCTATCATAAGACCGGAATTAAGTCCTCCTTTATCAGTCAAAAATCGTGGCAATCCGCTTAAACTTCCATCGACAAGTCTTGCTGTTCTTCTTTCTGAAATATTTCCAAGTTCAGTAATAGCAATTGAAAGAAAATCTCCAATTAAGGCTATCGGTTCGCCGTGAAAATTTCCGCCTTCCACACGCTCCCCTGTTTCGGGAAATATTAATGGATTATCCGTAACTGAATTTATTTCGGTTTCCAGAATTCCAGCACAGTAATTTATCGTATCTTTTATTGCTCCGTGGACCTGTGGCATACAGCGAAGTGAATATGCATCCTGTACTTTACCGCAGTCCTTATGCGACTCCATGATTTCACTTCCTTTCAGCAAGCGCCTAAGATTATCCGCTGACTGTTCCTGTCCTTTGTGTGACCGAACTTTCTGTAAATTAGCCGAAAACGCTTTGTTTGTTCCCCTTAACGCTTCCAAAGATAAAGCTCCCGATATATCCGCTAAAATAGATAACCTCTGTGCTTCATATAAAGCCATACACATATAAGCACTCATCATCTGAGTACCGTTTATCAATGCCAATCCTTCTTTAGCATGAAGCTCGATAGGTTTCATTCCGCATTTCTTCAATGCTTCCGTGCTTTTCAATACCTTGCCATTGTATTTACAATATCCCTCACCAATAAATGACAATGCGAGATGTGAGAGCGGTGCAAGGTCGCCGGAACTGCCAACCGAACCCTGTGAAGGAATTAGAGGTACTATCCCACTGTTAAAGAACTTTACCAAAAACTCCATAAGCTCCAGCCTTACCCCTGAATAGCCTTTTGCTAATGAATTTATCCGGAAAAGTATCATTAACCTGACAATGTAATCCGGGATGTAACTCCCTACCCCTGCTGAGTGTGATATGACAAGATTGCGTTGTAATTTTATTCTGTCCTTTTTGGGAATTTTCACATCCTTAAATTCACCGAAACCTGTTGTAATTCCATAAATGACTTCATCAGCATCTATCCATTTATCGATCAGCTTTCTCGATGCATTTATCTTTGATCTTGAAGCCGAACTTAATTTTATTTTATAACTGCCCGTTACTATTCGTACTGAATTATCTATCGTTAGATTCTTACCGTCAATTTCGAAAGTTTTACCAGCCATTTATAGATTTTAAATTATTTCCTGTATATCTTTAGGTCTTTAAACTTTAAATAACCTCCAAATCCATCAGTATTAAGATAGACCAAATTGTAAATGAAGGATTTGTTTACTTTGGGCGATCCGATTGTTACATCCAGCGTAGTTTCAGCTGTAGTAACGATGGAACTTGGAATGGAATAAACATATACATTAGAATCAGGTGATGTGCTAAATATGTAGCCAATATTTATAGCGTTTGTCGAGGTGTTGTTCGTCGAACCCCAGTAAGTAATTTTTATTCTCATGCTGTCAGCATTTGTAAAATCTAACGAGCTGGAAGAAATCGTTGAGGTCTTTGTGGCGGCTCCTGAACCCGTTGTTGAAACGGAATCACCGGGATACTCTGCTACCAATTGCTCTGTTATAATAACATCGGTAGTAGATTCATCACAACCTGCAACAAAAGCACAACAAAAAACCAAACATGTAATTAGTTTTTTCATGTTTTTTATTTTATGTTATTGGCAAATTCGAGGGCGTCTTCTTTTTTACTGAACCATTCCGATGCGACCTTCTTCTTAAAGAACAAGATCCTTTTATAAACGCTAACTATCCACATTGTCGGATCTGAGTCCCTGTTTAGGATCTCAACGATTTTTCCCGAAGTGCTTTTTAATATTTCCTTTGTTGACATACAGTTTTGTATTAAAGTTTGACCAAATTAAACTAATTACTCTACAAAAGAAATTGAAATATTATCATTCCAATTCTATCTCGTTCATGCACTTAAAATGTCCCAGCGGGCAGGAAGGTAATCCAATATGACTGCATGGTCTGCATTTCAAGCCCTCGATTTCGTAAACAAGCGATTCCTTTAATTGCGGAAAGAATCCGAATTCTTTTACTGTGCTTCCAAATATTGCAACCACCCTCTTCCCCATCGCTTCTGATAGGTGAAGTATACCACTGTCATTGCATATTACATGATCACTACCGCCAATTATTCCTGCAAGCTCTGCATAAGACAATTGCCCGCATAGGTTGATTGTGTTATTTGTTTCATTTTCTATGGTAGAGCATATCTCTTTGTCTTCCTCTGAATCATCCCCTACAAGCAAATAGTTGGTATCGGGATTTGATTTTATATATTCAACAAACTTTTCTTTAGGATATGTCTTTGTGAAATGCCTCGATGAAGGTGCGACAACAACATAATTCGAATCAGGTTTTTTACCGGTGTCAGTGCTGATTTCAGATGGGGTGAACATCATCTCGCCCTCACCAATCCCAAATGCTTCAGATGCCGTTCTGATGTACCTTTTGTAAACAGGTTCTGCATCCTTGAGTTTGTTTATTTTGAACCGGACAAGGAGAAATTTTTTGAAATTATCTTTCTTAAACCTGTATACGTTCTTAAGCCCGTTCGTCAATATTCTGCTTCGGGGATTATTCTGGAGATCTAATACAACCTCATAACCTGCACTCTTGAGTGCTGTTTTTAAATCTTCTCCCCCGTCGGTATAATAGTTTATTACTTCATCTACTTTTGGATTAAGCTTAACAAGATCTGCATACTTATCTTTTACAACAAAGGAAATGTGTGATTGAGGAAATTTATTTTTGAGGATATTTATAAGTGGGAACGTAAGAATGATATCCCCGAAAGAAGATAATCTTACAATAAGTATTTTTTTTATCCCTGCCAATAATCTATGTTTACTCTTCGTCAGGCGATATACCTATCACCTGGTGATCGAAATCCCAGAGGTTGATTTCGTTATATAAGTAATTGATTAGATCCGGGCTATATTTGTTTAAGAAATAAGTAATATTGTATACTCTTTCTTGTAATGTAGAATTCGGATAAACAGATTCTATTACTGACCTCATTTTGACAAGATTTGTGTCGTTTTGCCTTAACTGTGAATCTTGAAATTTTTTCTTAAAGTCTTCTATGATCTCTACGTTCTTCTGAGCTTTGTTCTTTAGCGAATTCACAACGTTCTTGTCTACCTGTTCCAGTTCATTTGCGAACTCAAAATTGAGACTGTTCAGCGCGTCGAGATATTTTGTGAAGAGCTCTTCAACATTTGTCTGGTCAGTCTTTGCAATTAGTTTTTCTGATAAAGCTCTCTCATTGAAAAGATCGACAAAGTCCAGCGAATTCTTTTCCAGGAACGCAGTTACCCTCTTCTCGAGCAATGTAACCGTAGTCCTCGGGAATACCACAGGCATTGTAACACCAAAATACTCATATGCGCCTTTTAGCTGGGCGAAGTATGATATCTCCGACGGACCACCTACATACGCTATTGTCGGCAATAGATAATCCTGTGCGATCGGTCTCGTTATTACGTTTGTGCTGAATTTCTCCGGCGTTGCGTATAGTATCTGAAACAATTCTTCCTTCTCGAACTTCTGTCTCGAATTCTTTAACGCGATCAGCCTGCTCTCGTGCGGCTGAAGAGCGTACCGATTCTCTTCATGTAAATAAAAAAGGTTTATAGCCCTTGGCTTTACCTGCGGTTCGTAGTTCACTTCTATATCAGCAGTCGTTCCTATCACTATCTCACTCAACTGTGAAAATGTTGCCAGCTCCTTCTCGAATACAGGCACAAGAAACTCTTTTATTCTCACATCGGACGAATCGCAGAACACTAATCCCGAATCCTTTATTACATAATTCAAAAACCGAGCAAATGCCGTCTTCATGTCAACACCTTCAGAATATGCTTTATCGATTGCCTCGGTTAGCTCTCCGGTAAAATCAGTCTCTTGCAGTGCTTCCTTGATCCCGTCTTTGAATTTATTTATATATTCATCGAGTACTATCTTCCCTACCGGAGTCAGATACTTTTCCTTTGGCTCTCCCCCTTCATAATAAGATACCTTTTCCAGCTCGTTCTTTTTATTAAGGACACTGATATTATTAATTTCCAGGAAATCGTGGTCTTCACATTCCAGCCAGAAAACCGGAACGAATTTGTAATCGGGAAATTTCCCGCTGAGTTCGTTCGCCAACTTTATCGTATTTATTGCTTTATATATTGTGTAAAGCGGTCCGCTAAGCATTCCTACCTGCTGTCCTGTGACAACCGCATATGTATATTCTTCCCGCAACTGCTCTATATTTGTTAGCGCAGCCTGTGATGAATTAAAATTCTCGTTTTGCTCAGTTAAAATTTCAGCAAGCTGGTTTCTGTCGAAGTTAGCGTTCTTTAGGTACGTCCTCTTCTTATCCTCGGCACATCGAATAAATTCTTTCTCATTCCTGTAATCATAGGTAAAAAAATCCTTAACTTTCTCAAAACTGTGCGTATAGTCAAGATATAGTTCATTGAAATCGTTTCTCTCTAAAAAAGATACTGACATATTGAATTTTCTGTATTTAAAATGTTTGTTATTATCAAAATACCTAATATAAATATAAAATTTAATTCAAATTGCGAAAACTACTCCCTTTTCTTCTGATAATACTTTTGATCTCATTTTCATCTAAAGCCTATTCAGATTATTCTACACCCGGCACAGGGGTCAGCTGGACTCTTACAGACCTGGTTTCTAATTCTAGCGGTGTGGTTACATTTTCTGGTGGAGAATATTACCTTAACGATACTCTGGTAATATCAGCATCCGATACGATAAAGGTCACTTCTAACGGTAACTTTAAATTTGCCGGGAATACAATGATCGATATTTTCGGGGTGTTTCGAATAACTCCCCCGGATTCATTCAAGATAACAGCAGCCGATACCAATCAAAAATTCCTTGGACTTAAATTCGAGGAATTCAGTGATCCTTCAATCTTGAAAAAAGTTATAATGGAATATGGAAACGCTATCCGCCTCCTGAATTCCGATATGATAATCGATAGCTGCATTATTCGATATAATACCCAAAACAGCTCCTTCGGTAGTGGTGCAATTGCGCTTTTTCAGTCAAATCCTATGATTTCTAATAATATAATATACAGAAATCGTCGTGCCGCCATCCAATCCGGGGCAAACATCAGCTCAGCACCGAAAATTATAAATAACCTGATCTATGAAAACGATACTGATAATGGCAATTATCCCCAAATTAACTTTGGAGCTACCGGAACTGATACTATTTTAATAAAAAATAACATAATACGGGGCGGTCCATTCCCTATGGCTGGCGGGATAGCATTCCTACCTATCGGAAATGCCAATATACGCATCGAAGGAAATACTATTACGCATAATCGTTACGGAATAGCTCTGGCAAGCGCAAATACATTTGCCATAATCGATAATAACCGCATTGATAGCAATAATATTGATAATAATCCAAATACTGGTGGAAGTGGGCTTAACTTCAATGGTAATAGCACAATAGTGGCAATTTGTACGAATAACGCAATTAGAGGCAATTTATGGGGTGTTACAATACAGGGAACAGCCAAACCTAACCTTGGGAATCTTACGACTCCTACACCATTTGACGATGGAGCCAATCATATCTATGGAAATGGCAATTCCGGGCAAATTTATGACCTTTATAATAATACTCCTGATTCAATTAAAGCTGAAAACAATAATTGGGGAACGATCGATTTCGATAGTGTAGAAGCGCACATTTTCCATAAACCAGATAATGCCTCATTAGGATTTGTCGATTATTTACCAATCGCACCACCCGTCAATATACAAGAAATAGGTTCAAATAAAAATATTCAATCATATTACTTACATGATAGTTATCCTAATCCATTTAATCCTATTTCTACTATTGTATTTGAGATACCAGTTGTATCATTCGTTAAGGTAAGAGTATTCGATATGATAGGCAGAGAGATTGATAACCTGGTAAATCAACAGCTAAGTCAGGGATCCTATAAAATTCAGTGGAATGCTTCAAGGCATCCGAGCGGAATATACTTCGTCCGCCTCGAAGCAAATGGTCTTGTTTTAAGCAAAAAGCTGGTGTTATCTAAATAGATTCCCTATTTTTACGGAAGCATTACTGCGGCGGCAATGGTTGTTGTCCATTTACCGTCCTTATCACCGGTAGCAGATTGCGTAATATTGAATGATTTAAATATCTTTCCGCTTTGCTTATATACCTGTTCCCTTTCGTTCCAGGCTGTTTCAGGATCAAAATCCACGCCCAGGGTAGTCGCAAGCATCGTTGCGGCAAGGTCCTCAGCATATTCACCGGCAACTTTCTCTTTTTCACCATATGGATGGTGCTCGGATATATATCCGTAATGGCTTCCATCAGAAGGCAATGCTACACCAATAGATGAAGCAATTAACCTGCTCGGCTCGTTTGTTTGATTTCTTGCCATTACACAAAATGTAATTCCACCCGGCTCTAACAGCTGTACTCCTTTTTGTTTGGAGAGCCGTTTACATCCTGCAGGATATATACTGGATACCATTACAAGATTACATTTTTCAATACCTGCATTTCTTAGTGCAAGCTCGAATGACTGAAGCAGGTCTTTATGCTTCCCTACTCCTTTGGTAAAAAAGATTTTTGTCGGTTTGAACAATTTTTTTCTATTTAGATTTTTTGTTGAGTATTAGTAGCTTAGTACACGTAAAAACTTTCTTTTACCTACCTTTAACACAAATTCCTCGCCTTTTCCTACTACATAGTTCACATCACTCACTTTTTCCCCATCGATTGTTACTCCCCCCTGCTCGATCAGCCTGCGCGCTTCCGAATTCGACGATGTCATCCTTGTATCCGTCATTAACTGCGTTAGTCTTACTTCACCACCGTTAAGCTTATGCTCCGGGATATCATCCGGTACTTCCTTTTTAATAAATATCTGATCGAATTCCTCAATTGCTTTTTGGGCTGTCTCTTCATCGTAGTACAACTTAACCAGCTCCATGCCCAGCTTTCTTTTATGATCGCGGGGATTGGTATCCGGGTGTTCTAATTCTTTCCTGATTGCCTCCAGATCTTCCAATGGAAGCTGTGTACCGAGTTGAAAATATTTATGGATCAATGTATCTGGTATCCTCATTGTCTTACCAAATATATCCCTCGGTTCATCAGTAATCCCAATAGCGTTATCAAGTGACTTGCTCATCTTCTCGCTTCCATCTACACCTTCCAGCAGTGGAGTCACAACTACCACCTGCGGCTCCTGACCAAACCTCTTCTGCATATCTCTTCCAACCAAATTATTGAATCTCTGGTCGGTTCCTCCAAGCTCGACATCGGCATGTATGGCATACGAATCGTATCCCTGCATAAGCGGATACAGAAGCTCATGCATAGCTATTTCCTGCTCGCTCTCCCACCTGCTTTCAAAATCATCCCTTTCCATTATCCTCTGGACAGTGAACTTGCCCATTATGTTTATTATATCGACTAATGTCAGCTTATTGAGCCATTCACTGTTATATAATATTTTTGTTTTATCTTTATCGAGAATTTTTGAAGCCTGATCATAGTATGTCTTCCCGTTTTCACGAGTTTCATCCCATGTGAGCTGCGGACGGGTTTTCTTCTTTCCCGTCGGGTCTCCTATCATCCCTGTAGCATCTCCTATTATCAATACAGCAATGTGACCCAGATTCTGAAAGTCGCGAAGCTTATTAAGTACCACTGCGTGTCCTATATGCAGATCCGGGCGTGAGGGATCAGCACCTAGCTTTACTATAAGCGGTTTATTTTCTTTTCTGGACCTTTCCAGCTTCATTACCAGCTCGTCCTCGGGGATGATATCGACTGTCCCCTTTCTGATGAGGTCCATTTGTTCATTTACTGGAGCGAACATTATATCTGCTTAATTCTCCTTTCGGTTTCTCTCTTTTTGATTGATTCTCTCTTATCGTACGTCTTTTTACCTCTTCCTATACCCATCTCTATCTTTACAAGCGACCCCTTAAAATATATTTTCAGAGGAATGAATGTTAATCCTTTTTCCTCTAGACTCGCTCTTATTTTATTAATTTCTCTTTTATGGAATAGAAGCTTTTTCTTCCGTATGGGGTCATGATTATTTATATTTCCATATTTGTACTCGTTAATATGAAAATTCTGTAACCATACTTCCCCGTTTTGCACCGTTGCATAAGCTTCACTAAGGTTGGCTTTTCCCTCCCGTAATGATTTTACTTCTGTCCCAAGCAATGACATTCCCGCCTCATACTTTGCCAGTATTTCGTATTCAAAATTAGCTTTACGGTTTGTTGCAATTACTTTAATTTTAGTATTATCGTCACTCATACGGCGTAAGTCAAGTATTTAAAAATATTTAAACTGCTAAGCAAAATCAATTTAGTTATTTATGAAGGTTATTCAGCTCCCCGTTAATCCTTTCCAGATGAATTCTTACATCTATTATGATGAAAACTCACTCGAAGGCGTAATCTTTGACCCGGCGGTCTTTTACATGGAGGAAAAGCAAGCCCTTGAAAAGCTGGTTAAAGACAAAGGTATCAAAATTACACACATAATCAATACCCACGGTCATATTGACCATATTCTCGGAAATAAATTTGCTAAGGATCTTTTCTCGGTTCCAATCTATATGCATGCTGACGATAAATTCCTTCTCGATAACGCCCCGAAACAAGCCGAAATGATGGGAATTGATATAGATGAGCAGACTGCAATTGATGAGCTTATCGATGAAAATACAATTATACCCGTGGGAAGCGCAAAACTTAGGTTTATACACACTCCCGGCCACTCCCCCGGCAGTGTATGCGCCATTGATGACAAAAATAAGAATGTCTTCTGCGGAGATGTAATATTTAAAAATTCTATTGGGCGTACAGACCTTATGGATGGCGATTACGATACATTGTTAAGATCTATCAAGGATAAGCTTTTTAATGAGGTTACGGACGATTATACGCTATTTCCGGGACATATGGAGATAACTAATGTCGCAGGCGAAAAGAAAACTAACCCTTTTTTGCAATAAAAACCCGGTAACCATAATCCTGATTACCGGGATAAAATGTTATATAACATAAGGAAAGTTAAAGTGGCTCGAATGTCCCTGCTATTTCCTCGATTTCCTTTGCCACAGTACTGTTGTATTTGTCCTTTAATGTAATGAATCTCAACACATATGCATAATTCTCAGTCGCTCCTTCATTATTAGTAGTGTAATAATAAATAGTCTCCACCACCTGGTCATCTCCATATAATGCCATTTTTCTTTGATAACTATCGAAATCCTTTGATGTATAACCTGTACTGGTCTTAGGAGAAATATTTAGACCAATATCCTTTTCCAGGTTGTATATAAAGTCATCGATATCCTTTACTCCATTCACCTTAAATGCAAGTATCATAAGTGCGTTAGAGCCGTCTGTATTATCGAATGAATATGATATAGCATCCTTCTTAGGAGTTTCTTCTACTTTTGTCTTAGTCCAGTCTGAAGCAAGGAATATTGAGAACTTAAAATTATTATCTGTAACCTTTGATTGGGCGTTTGCATTGTAGCTTAGCAATAACAAACCTGTCAGTACGAAAATTAATGTTTTTATCACTTTATCTTCATTTAATTATTATGGTAATTTTGCTTTTATTTGCTGGTATCGTTCTGTAAACAAACCTTTTGTTGGATCCACTTTTAACTTCATCTTCTTAATCTCTTCCTTTACGTTGTCAATCCTGTCCTGCGGTAATGGGTGGGTAGAGAGAAGTCTTTCGAGATCTCCCGGAGTTGTCCCCTTTTTCTTCTGCTCTTCTCGTATCTTATCAAAGAAAAATGTGATCGCTCCCGGATAGTATTCCGTTGAAGCAAGATAACGTATAGAGTAATCATCCGCTTCTTCCTCATCCGCCCTGCTGTTAGCCAGGAAGCCAAGTCCTACAAATAGGTTCGCGAATATTTGTGCTGCCATATTTGGATTGCCCCCCAGTACCAGACTCGCTATTGCATTCACACTATATGCTGCGGTCAGCCTCTGTGTCATATGTCTGCGCTCCGCGTGCGCTATCTCGTGTCCTACTACCCCAGCCAGCGTTGCCTCGTTATTAACGAACTTCATGAGCCCTGTGTAGATATAAATAAAACCGCCCGGTGTACAAAAAGCGTTAACTACAGTATCATTTATTATTTGAAAAGTGTATGGGAATATACCTTCGTAACGGATGTAATTGGATTTTGTAAGGATGTCCTTTCCAATACCATTTACATAATCCTTTATATCCTGGTGTCCCTGAAGCATTGGGAACTGCCTGGGATCCGATTTGATCTGCCTATCGAGGTCGCGTCCAATTGCTACATCATCTTCTTCGCTGAATATATTTGCACCACAGCTATAAAAAACAGCCGTACTAACCAAAAACAATAATGAAACAATAAACGAGTATAAAGCCGAATTATCTCTTAATTTTAATATTAATTTTTCCATAAATAATGCCTTTTTTCACCAAAATCCCTCTAAATTATGTAAAAATTACCTTTTATACAATTTACTTAGAGGTAATGTTCCCTATCTGTAACACCCTTACATGCCTTTAAAATTCGGTTTTCGCTTCTCTAAAAACGAGTTTACACCTTCCCTGTAGTCCTCTGTATTTCCGGCTATATCCTGGTATTGACTCTCCAGCTCCAGCATTTCATCCAGGTTTGAATCGAATGATTTCATAAGCATATCCTTGATCATCCCAATTGCTTTAGTTGGCATCGAGGCGAATTTTGCAGATGTCTTTTGCAGTAATTTGTTCAACACTGCTCCATTGGATACAACTTTATTTACAAGACCCATTTTGTAAGCATCGTTTGCGCTTACTTTATCTGCTGTCGCACACATTTCGAATGCTTTTGCGTAACCTATCAGTCTTGGCAATGTAAAACTCGAACCGCTGTCAGGCACAAGTCCCACATTGATAAAAATCTCGATTAGCGACGCATTTTCAACTGCTATCCTGTAATCGCATGCCAGTGCAACTGATAATCCCGCTCCTGCGGCTACACCATTGATACCGCAGATCACCGGTTTTGGCAATGACGTCATCTGCCTTATGAGAGGATTGTATTTCTTATCTAATGCTTCCTTAAACGTGGACTTCTTTTCGTTAAAGTCTTTTAAGTCCTGACCCGAACAAAATGCCTTCCCGGCACCTGTTACGACAACACACCTGACCGAGTCATCTTCCTTTGCGGTTTTAAAAGCATCCTGAAGTTCGAATAACATATTTTCATTAAATGCGTTATAAACTTCCGGTCTGTTCAATGTGATCCACTGAACCGAGTCTTTAATTTCCGAAGTGATGTATTTGAACATATCTCTAATTATTTTAAATTATAAAACCCATTTTTAATAGAACAGTTTATTATTACACTTTTTTCAAAAGTAAACATATTTATATTATCATTAAATTATAAACGATGTCCCATTCTCCCAATAAAGTATTGATGTGTAAGCCGGAATACTTCGACGTGACATACGCCGGTAACAAGTTCATGATAAAGAATCAGCATAAAGTAAAAAAGGACACTGCGCTTAAACAATGGGAAATATTAAAAGATACTTATAACGGACTGGGATATGAAGTCAATCTTATAGAACCCGTGGAGGACCTGGTTGATATGGTCTTCACTGCTAACCAATCTCTTCCCTTCATCGATACAAACGGTAACAAGAAAGTTATACTAAGCAAGATGCGTAATCAGGAACGCAAACCGGAGGTCACTTTTTTTGAGAAGTTTTATGATAACGAAGGTTACAGTGTAATCTCTCTTCCTGATGAAGTAGAATATTTTGAAGGTATGGGTGACGCAATACTCGACTATGAGAAACAGATCATCTTCGGGGGAATTGGCATCAGAACACAGCGCCAGGTTTACAAATACCTTTCCGAATTTACAAACTTTCACGTCGCCACTTTAAACCTTACAAACGTTTCTCTTTATCATCTGGACACGTGCTTTTCTATACTCAATCCTAATACAGTTGTTATCGACAGAAAAGGGTTCGATATCGAGAGCCTCAAAAAGCTGACACGTTACTTCGACAATATCATTGAAGCAGATCACGAAGAGAACATGAAATACTTTGTTTGCAATTGTCACTGTCCCGACGGGAAGAATGTTATAGTGCAGAAGGGTTCGAAGGATTTTAAAAATAAAATAAAAACCGCCGGGTTTGATATCATCGAGGTTAATACCAGCGAGTTTATCAAATCCGGCGGCAGTGTATTTTGTATGAAACTTATGTATTACTAGAATGGCAGATCGTCATCACCATCTTCGGTGACTGGAGCCGATTCCTCTGAACCGGAACTGCTTGATTGTGAACCTCCCGAACTGCCTTTTGCATCCAGCATTATCATAGAATTTAAAACTACCTTTGTAATATATCTTTTGTCTCCCCCGTCCTTTTCATAACTCTCTGTCGTTATTTTTCCCTCAGCATATATCTTACTGCCCTTCTTTAGATAGTTCGAACATGTTTCGGCAAGTTTTCTCCAGGCTACAATATTATGCCACTCGGTTTTATCTACCCAGTTACCGTCATCCGCCTTATACGATTCGGTGGTTGCAAGTGAAAAATTACATACAGCCGTACCATTTGGTGTATAACGCAGTTCCGGATCTTTTCCAAGGTGCCCTATAAGTAAAACTTTATTTAAACCTCTTGCCATAAAGATAACTCCTTTGTAGTCTTAATTTTTATTAATCAATAAACTTACTTTATTTTTTTCTAATAATAAATACTTATTATTATTATAGACCAAAAAATCTGTGAAATCCCTGCCCTCTTCTTCAATGATCTGTATCATACTTCCAGCAAATGAGCCTTTATTTATATCATAAGTGACGACCGTCTTTCCGTCAAATATAAAAAGCGTGTTGCCGTAAATGGAAAACGACAATATCTTATCCGGATGAATATCCTTTTGGTATGAACCAAAATTATCGTATACTTTGATTGAACTGTTCCCTTTGTCCAGCACATATATCATATTATTCCCGTCCTTGCTGATCTTCGCCGGATCTACTACTTTTCCTTTTGGTGAATTAAATCCTCCGAAGGCATTATTAGGGTCTGCTCCTCTGGGAAATACTACAACCCTTTTATTGTCTCCGTCCACTACATAAAGATCGGACGCATTTACTACTGTCGTAGATATGGGAGTCTTAAACTGGTACTGCTCTAAAAATGTAGGCTGATCTGTTTTAAGCTGTGAAATAAACGCAAGGTTTAAGTCGAGTCTCTGTATCCTATAATTGTTTGGGTCGGACACGATTATATCGAGCCCGGATGAACCGTCTATAAATGTCGGCGCATCGAACTGCACCTGGTTCCAGCCCTTACCGCCGGCAACTTTCACGACATTGAGATTAGAATCAAGCTTATATATCTGGTTTTGGTCTTTGTCCAGAACATAAATGAATCCCTTACCATCCGTAGTCATTGAAACAGCATGCGTAAACATATCGAGCTCCTTCTCGACCGAATAAGCAGTATCGGAAACACCAAGTAATATATTTAATGCCAGCGCAAATATCATCTTCTAGATTAAATTAAAAATCTACTGTAAACCCGATTCCTTTATAATTTGTCATTCTGTAATAATACTGACCTTTGTAATCCTGACCGTCATAATAAGTAAAAAATACGCTCATCCCTGTTGTATTATTAAATCCGAATCTCAATCCGGTCTCTAGATTGTTGTTCAGGTTATATGATCCGCTTATTGTATCCACTTTAACCGCTCTTACTTCATCTGAAAAATAATATGTCATCCAGTCAGTTATATTGTACCTGAACTCCCCTCCCAGCTGTCCCGATATCGAACCAAAATCATCCGGGATGGATTTGAATAAATATTCCATACCTAGAAGCCCCCTTATATTATACTTTTTTGCGAAATAGTAATCCAGCATAAAATCGATATTCATGAACTCCCTGCTGTAAACAATCGGGGTGAATATTGTATCTGTCCGTGGATATTTATGACCGTCTTCGAAATGAGATGATATATGAGATATCCTAAGACGAGTACTTAAGGAAAGACATTTCATCAACTGCCTCTTGTAGTTGAAATTTACACCGAAAAAGTAATCTATTGCATCGACCGGGAATTTGAAATTAGATTCCGACCGGAGATATGAAAAAGTGAAAAAACCCACACCAGCGGAATAAACTTTCATACTGTCCTTATAACCTATAACGTCGATAGAAGCTCCTATATCCAGCTTCAAATAATCATCATTCAGATCTTTGGTCGCTCCATTACGTGCTTCGAATATACTCGCTTTAAGCGGTTTAAAAACCTCGTCTCTCTTAAAAAGAAATATTCCGTTTTTCTGATTATTTTGCTCCTGTGAATACAGGCATGCGGGAATTACAGAAATTAGTAATATAAATATAAGAAGATGTTTCAAATATCTATTTGCGATTTCTTCTGCTTCTAAGGTAATCTCCAAAAACCACCTGACCCAGGTCGTTCAGGTCCGCGTAAAAAGCTTTTCCATTATTTGCCTTTGTAAAGTCATCCACGAATGTCCTTAAATAATAATCCTGTGCTATCATAAATGTAGTTATCTTAATTTTTTCCCTTCTGCAAGCAACGGCTTCGTCCAGAGTCTTGTTCACTATCCTTGGGTCCAGTCCGAATGAATTTTTATATATCCTTCCGTCATCTGTAAAGATAGCCGAAGGTTTTCCATCCGTTATCATAAATATCTGCTTATTACCAGCACCTTTCTTTCGGAGAATATTTCTTGCCAGCCTCAGCCCCGCTCGTGTATTTGTATGGAAGGGTCCGACTGAAACGAACGGAAGGTCTTTGATACTTACTTCTTTCGCGTCATCACCGAATACAACAACATTCAACTTATCTTTATGGTATCTGGAAAGTATAAGCTCGGAAAGCCCCATCGCAACTTCCTTAGCAGGGGTAATACGGTCCTCGCCATATAATATCATGCTGTGCGAAATATCTATCATCAGCACCGTAGCGCAGCTTGAGGTATGCTCTGTCTCGAATACTTCTATGTCTTCTTCCGAAAGTCTGAAATCGTCGATACCGGAGTTTAAATACGCGTTTTTGATCGTGGAGGTTAGGTCGATATTGGTAACCTGGTCACCGAACTCATATTTCTTCAACTCGCTTAGTCTTTCCGTACCCTTACCTGTCTTGTTGGTCTCGTGGAGCCCCGAGGTGTCGAGTTTCATATCGCCAAAGATCTTCTTCAACGAATCTTTTCGCATTCTTTGTGAACCCTTCGAGGTGAGAATGTTCATCCCGTCCTTTTCGGCTATGTATCCCTGCTTCTTCAATTCTTCTACAAAATCCGAAAATGAAATCTCATCATCGAATATTTCATATTCAACACCCATTTCCTGAAGCCATTCAAGTACTTCGTCAACATCTCCATTTGCCTGTATCATTAGATAGCTAAAGAGAGAGAAAAGCTCTTCGAGCTTCTTATCGTCGGTCTTTGACCAGGGCTTCCATTTTGAATATTGAATAAGCATAACGCATCATTAGATCATCTTAAATAATGTCGTAAACAGATCGGGATATACACCGAATACAAAAGTACCGGCAAGAGCAAGAGTAAGCGAAGTAAGTACCAGCGGTGGTATTTTGTAATGCTGTTCTTCGATCGAAGGCTCATCCGATTCACGGAACCACATATATACTATTACACGAAGATAGTAGTAAACCGATATTACACTAAGTAAAATACCAATTATAGAAAGCCAAATTAGATTTGATTCGATAGCGGCTTTAAAGATGTAATACTTTCCCCAGAATCCTGCAAAGGGCGGAATGCCAGCAAGCGAGAAAAGAAATATAGTTAAGAAGGTGGCGAGCATTGGATTGCGCTTCGCAAGACCTTTGTAGTCATCGATATTAATATTCTTGTAATCCTTCCCGTCGGCAGTTTTTGTTTCTATTAATGAAACAACTATGAAAGCGCCTAACTGCATAAATGTGTAAGCAACAAGATAGTATGTAACACCTTTTATGGTTTGAGCATTCAGTGCCGCCACACCTACCATAATGTAACCTGCGCTTGCAATGGAAGAATATGCAAGAAGCCTTTTCATATTTGTCTGAGCTATTGCAATAACATTACCAAACATCATCGTCAGTATCGCGGCTAACGTAAACACCATTTTAAAATCGACTACATTTACAAAAACTATTGCGGGTACTATTGTACCGACTGCTGCGATCTTGCCTGCGGTTGACATCATACCCGAAACAATTGTTGGAGCTCCATCATATACATCCGGTATCCACATATGAAATGGGAAAACACCCATTTTGAAAAAGAATCCTATCATAAACAGCGCGAAGCCTATGTAAAAAACAGTGTTATTCATTAAGCCAAAGGATTGAGAAAAGATGATCGAGAGTTTAGTCGTTCCTGTAACCCCATAGATCAATACTATACCATATAGTAGGAAACCTGTCATGAATGCACCCAAAAGGAAGTACTTCATCGCGCTCTCGTTCGATTTAACCCTCTTTCTCAAAAAACCTGCCAGCACATAAAAACATATAGACATTAGTTCAAGACCCAGAAAAACTACGAGAAGGTCGTTTGCCTGGACCATGAGTATCATTCCCATTACCGAAAATAAAAGCAGGGAGTAAAATTCTCCGAAATTTATGTCTTCTTTTATGAGATAGCTCCTCGATGCAAATAGTGTCATTAGTATCCCGGCGAGTATGATCAAATTGAAGCATGTGCTTATATTGTTCACCTTAAGGAATTCATTGTAGATCACCATGTTCATATTAATAATAGGGATATAAAGTGCCATTGCAGTTAAGACGGTAATAATACTAAACACAAATACTACTTCCCTATTCTTTGAAAAGGCATCTATTAATAATGTAACAACTGCTCCGAATGCTATCGTTAATAACGGAAGTGAATGCTGGAGATCGTTGGCTGAGATCATAAATTATTAATATACTTTTTTTATTTTTACCTTCTGGGTTTTGATCCTCTTTAATAAATCCATCCCATAATCGAGGTCAAGGTGAAATTCAACCTCTTCAGGGAGTGGTTTTGTCCTATCTGTATACCAGCGTTTCAGATCATGAAAGACTTTTATCTCTATACTTTTGTCACTTGCCTTAAAATACTCTAGTGTTGGCTTTTTCCCTTTTATTGTATATTCAGGGAAAACTATCCGAAAATTAGTGATGAAAAAATTCTGCGGATCCATTTCTATAAAACTATTCTCTAGCTTATTTATCGTTATCTTCATGAAGAACCTAAAATTCTCCTGGGTTGTATCTATAACCGGCATCATATCATACCAAGCTTCTACATCTTCTACAAAAATATCAAGGTTCACATTCAGAATGTGTTTCCTGCCATAGTAGGTTTCTTCATCCTCGGAATCATACCCGGGGACAGAACCGCATCCATTCAGACCCAGTAGCATCAACGCTAAAACTGCTAATCCGCTTTTCATTGATTTTGCTTTTCTGTTTACAATAATCTTTACAATTATGTAAACAAACAAAGCTCCTAAAAAATCCGCAATTACATCGAATATGTCTGCGTCCCTAAATGGCACGAATGATTGATGGATTTCATCACTTATTCCATAAAGAACAGTAAATAACAGCGCAAACTCTAGCGCGTATTTTTTTAATTTAACACTTTTATTTTGATTATTTAAGGAATAAAAGAATAAAAAACATAATACGGCAAAAGCACTGAAATGGGCGATCTTGTCCGTCGCGAATATTTCTGACTTAGGTAATTCTACCGCCGGAAATGAAGACTGTATAAACAATGCGAGGCAGAATAGTATAAGAGGTAAATGGTATCTTAAAAACGGATTTTTCTTAATGAATTCTAACAAAGATCTCCTGTCTATTTTGATAAATAATATTTTGCTTTTGATATTAATGGTATCAGGTCGCTCGCTATTGTCGAGCTGTCTCCTGTCTGTTCATACAATATATCACCGCAGAAACCATGCAGGTAACTTCCTGCTATAGAGCTCTCCAAAGCGTTTCCGCTCTGTGAATATAAACTCGATATTATACCGGAAAGTACATCGCCTGTTCCTACAGTGCCGAGGTTTTCATGTCCCGTTGAATTAATATAAAAACCATTTCCGTCTGTTATAACCGTCGGTGCGTTCTTTAAAACAAGCACAACACCGTACTCTCCCGCAAAATCTCTCGCGTAATTGTAAAAATCTGCTTTCAATTCTTCCACATGAATTCCCAGTAGCGAAGCAAACTCTCCGAAATGAGGCGTTAATATGATGTTCGACTTAGAATCTCTAACAATATCAAGATGATCATTAAGAGCAAACAACCCGTCTGCATCTATTAAATAATTATGTTCACATTCTCTGATTATTTTTCTTACTAGCTCTATAGTATCATTGTCCCTTGCAATGCCTGGACCTATAAGGGTAACATCACTCCATTTAATTTTTTCTCTTATTTTTTCAAATCCTTCCATAGAGAGCGTAACATCATCCGTCTCCGGTAACGGCAGCTTTACTACATCGGTAAGTTTCTTTTCAAATATGTCATCAAGTGATTTGGGGAAACCAATCGTGACAGCCCCGCTTCCCGTTCGCAACCCTGCTTCCGCAGAAAGACACCCGGCTCCCGTATATCCCTTCGCTCCCGCAAGAACAAATAATTTTCCGTTTGAATATTTATATGAATCTGACTTCCTGTGAGGAATCATCTTCTTAATATCACTCTTTTCAATCTCGTAAATATGGGCTTCGTTATATTTATTGAACTCGCTTTCAGGAACACCAATGTTGGCTACTTCTATCTCGCCACTGTAATTCTTTCCCTCATAAAACATACTGTGAAACTTCTTCACTCCCATTGAAATTGTGCAATCAGCTTTGATACACTCAGTTTGCTGATCATATTTTTCTAGACCCGACGGAACATCTACTGAAATAATCGTTTTCTCTTCGAGTCTATTTAGCTTATTTATTATACTTTTCATTTTCGCGTCAGGTTCACCGCGAAATCCTATTCCGAATATTGCATCAATTATCACTCTTCCATTAAAGTCAATATTGTCCGAATAGCCTTCAATAGCTATTAGATCATTTCCAGTTTTTACGATCACATCATGATTGATCTTTGCGTCTCCCTTGAGGTCTTCAGCTGGATAAACCAGTAGCACCAGGCTTTTTACCCCGGCAATAGCAAGGTGTCTTGCGATAACAAAGCCATCTCCGGCATTATTACCCTTTCCGGTAAGGATAATTACCGGCTCTGCTAATTTATCTTTAAATTTTGATTGTATGTATTTCGCTGAGTTGGCGCCTGCATTTTCCATCAAAAGAATGGAAGGAATGCCTAGCGAGTCCATTATCTTTTTTTCTACGGAGAGTACGTCTCTATTGAAAAAGACATTTTTCATTTTAGGAAATTAATTCACGCATCCTGGCAATCACTTGTTTCCTATCAGGCTCCCTGAATATAGATGATCCGCATACGAACATATCTACTCCTGCTTTAGAAATCTCACCTATATTGTTCAATCCTACCCCGCCGTCTATCTCAATCATACAATTTAAATTTCTTTCACTTATCATTTGCTTCAGCTTTCTCACTTTATCTATTACATTGGGAATAAATTTCTGCCCTCCGAATCCCGGATTCACACTCATTAAAAGAATGAAATCAGCGTATTCAAGTATATCTTCAAGCACTTCCACCGGTGTTGCCGGATTTAAGACAACGCCTGCTTTTGCGCCCAGTTCCTTAATTTGGTTAACAAGCCTGTTGACATGGTAATTATTCTCATAATGCACCGAAATATAATCAGCACCCGCTTTATAAAATTCTTCTATATATAGTTGCGGATCATTTATCATTAAGTGAACATCGAGCGGCATTGAAGTGATCTCGTTTACCTGGGAAACTATTTCCGGACCGTAGCTGATATTAGGAACAAAGTGACCGTCCATGATATCACAATGGATAATATCTGCTCCGGCTTCTTCAATATCCCTTATTTCTTCGCCAAGCTTGGTGAAATCAGCGGCTAATATGGAAGGACAGATTTTCTTCATTACCTTAAATTAAATAAAAACCCCCGGAAAATTAAGTTATTTCGGGGGTTTCTCTATCTTATAAATTCTAACTAATTACCGTTTTTTGTATCGTTATTTCCCTCAATGGGCTTAGGAACGACTTTCTTTTTGTCCTTTTTAGAATCTTTCTTTGTATCTTTTTTGGTGTCCTTCTTTTCTTTCGTATCGTTTTGATCCTGTTGCTGATCGTTGTCATTTCCGGGATTTTGTGGTGTCGGTTTTATATTTTCCTGATCGGTGTTACCATCTTCTACATCTATTTCCGGGATTTCCTCATCCAGCTCAACAACCCGCTTCTTAGAAATAAACAGGTCCACTACAGTTGTTTCATTAGCTGACTTATCTTTCTTAGGATACTGGTCGAGCACCTTTCCTGGTGTTACATCTGAGCTCGCCTGGTACGTTATCTTACCTACCTTTAGTTTTGAATCTATAATAAGCTTCCTGGCTTCATCCAGTGTCTTTCCAATTAAATCCGGAACCCGCAAGGAGCCTATCTCAGGTCCGTTACTTACTATCATCGCGATCTTTGAATTCCTTTTTACCTTACTACCCGGCTGTATTATTTGTGATATGATTACTTCATCCTGGTACTCATTGGAAAATTTTCTAACAACGTCCCCAATTTCAAGTCCCCTTTGTTCTAAAGTAAATCTTGCGTCCCTTAAAGTCCTTCCCGTGAGCTTTGGTACTTCTATCAATTGCTCTCCGCCGCACGGATAGAGATATATCCTTCTTCCGGCTTTTACCATTTGCCCGGATGGAGGATTTTGATCGAGTATCATACCAATAGGTTTCGATTCATCATACCTGTTCTCACCCTGCTTTACCTCAAGTCCGGCTTCCTCTATCAGAGTTTTGGCGTCACGGAAGTTCATTCCCACCACGTTTGGAACTTCGACAGTATTCGATTGCTTGACATATAGGGGCATTAAGACATTGTTAAATAAGAAAAAAAGCACAAACAATGTCCCAAATATTATTCCTAATTTTTTCAACATATCCTAAAGCTAAATAACTTTTCCATAAAATAAAATTGAAATAAATAACTGCTTATTGCGTTAAAACGTTTCCGAATTGCCTCTGGAAGTTGTTTACTATTACACCATTCGGCTCCTCAGAAAGTTTCCTTTGCATTTCATCTTTAAATCTGCCTTTATCGTTTGTTAGACCTTCCTGGAGCTTTTCCCTATCATACGCAAAATTATAAGGTGTTACATATTTGTATTCATATTTTTCTATCACATCTTTAAATACAGGCGTATCTTTCAAAAATAAAAACGATTTATCATCCCAGAAAACCAGTTTCCACTCATTGCTTTTCGAAAAGTAGGAAACCGGCGAACTTTGCATTTCTGTCGGCACTCTCACCAGATCCGGCGCCAGGTATATTGCATAATCTATTCCATAGTCTTTTAATTTCTGCTCAAAACCCGGTTTCATTGACATTATATTGTAATATTCGAAATATATACTGTCGTTTAAATTCCTGCTGTCAATAAAATTCTTTTCTTCCGGAAAATTCCAGATCAGATAACCGCCTGTCCCAAAATGATTCAGCGGATGCTCCCCTAGTTCTGTGATCTTGTTCGTTTTCATAAAATCAAAAAGCTGTGTCGGAATGAAATCGGAGTTGATACCCACGCCCGTAATACGGTAATACTTGAGCGTATCGAGATATAAGGTACTGTCGGGAAGTTTGAATATGAAGAATAGAAGAGCTATAGCATAAACCCCTTTTATAAGCGGGCTTTTATAGACAAAATCTTTTATTTTTCTTGAGTCGGGCAAAGCTATCATAAAATCGATTGCAAGCGCAAAAAATACTGCCATGAAAATGATGTAATCTACCGTCAACCTTACCGCCCTGACAGAATATATTGCAAAACCTATCACGAGCATTGCAATAAACAGATCTTTCTTTTTGACAGCATAAAACAAAATCAGTATGCCTCCGAAAAGAAATATTTTATAAATTATCGTAACAAAGCTTCCGTCGAATAATTCATTGAACGGGGATCTCCATTCATTTATCGTCATAAGCATTTTCATTTGCGTATGCTCATAAGCGTATACATAGGTTTGGTATGAGTTGGGATTAATTAACATAACGAGAATACATGCGCATGCAATTAATAACAGCCTTACCATGTCAGCCTTCTTTATTGCATCCTTAGATTTAAACATAACAAGCAAGAGTTCATACAACACATAGATACCAAAGAAGAACATGCCAGCAATAATACCCATATGCATATTACTCCAGATCAAGAATATCAATGGGAGGAAGAAAAGAACTTTGTAGTTATGCCGGAAGTATTTGTAATCGGTAATTATCCATACAAGAATTGCAAAAAATAAATATGACATTATATGAGGACGCGGTGTTAACCGGTCTATTGTGCCAAAAGCCATTAACCCAAGAACAAGAATAGAGATATTAAAACTGACCTTGAACCTCTGCATCACCCAGAAGAGTATGGTAAATATGGCAAGGAATACAATCGTTCTAAAAATAGAAAGAGCAGTATATCCGCCAATATTGTATAGACCATAAGTAATAATATCCCAGCCCCATTCGAAAGGCATCCACTCCTGTCCCTGTGTTACAAAACCGAACACATCGGTTGAAGGTACCGAACCGGTTTCAATTATGTACCGGCCGGTAGCCATATGCCAGAAAACGTCATCATCTCCGGATATCTTAAATGTTGTTAGGAGAATGAGGAAAATCCCAAATAATGCGAGGACAATATAATTAAAAATTTTATTGTCCTTTACTTCGGGTACTTTTACCGCTTTGGTTTTTGTCTTTTTTTTGCTTTTAGCCGGCAATTGATTACTGTTTGATCACAAAAAATAATCCCTGCTCAATTTTTAGTCTCGAACAGGGATCATATTTTCTTTAAAACTTCTAATTACTTAATGAGCATCATCTTCTTCACTTCACTTACATCACCTGCCGAGAGTTTATAAAAATAAACTCCGCTCGATAGATTGTATTTCGATGTTTCAAATTTAACGGTATAGTCTCCACCGGAGTAATACTCGTTATTTATTAGAGACGCTACTTCCTTACCGCTCAGATCATATACCGTTAGAGAAAGGTTCGATGCCTTCAAAATAGAGAAACTTATATTTGTCGAAGGATTAAACGGGTTTGGATAGTTTTGGTCCAGTTTGAAACTGTTTGCAATACCATTATTATTTCCAACCGATGTAGTAGATACATATACTACCTTGTTACTTGCATAATTCCACTTATCTCCAAAAGGATCATTATCCAGATCGACTGCATTTCCATTTGCGTATATAGTATCATACACACCGTCCATCATAGGTGCTATGTAGGTAAAAATAAATTCGACCGAATCACCCATTATAGGTTTTGGCCATGTATGAGTCAGCTCATAATCAGGTGAAATAATAGTATCCCTTGCTCTTCTCAATCCGGTGTCAAGGTCACTCACGAATAGATTACCATAATATGTAGCTATGTCAGTCCCACCTGCGCTAAATACCGTATCGCTTGTTATTACAAGCCTGAATAAAGCAGTATCTCCCGGAGCCATCATCGATGGTCCGTCGATCTTTACATGTGTCTGTGATGAAGGAATAAATCCATGGCATTCGCATCCAAATTCCGATGTTTTCTTGGTCACGTTAATTATACCATTTCTCAATCCCAGCAAATTAATCAACAGTATTGCAAAAAACAGCATACTGCTTAAAAAAATTATTGGTCTCTTTAATTTCATTTTATAAGGTTTAAATAATGACTTAAAATAACTTATAATAAATTACAGGTAGTAATCTTTAATTTCAATTTATTAATTTAAAATCGCCTTTTTTCAATAAAAGAAAAAATTAAATACATATTTTCAATTATTCTATTTATTTTTGGAAAATCTTAAATATTAATATCTCAGGATGCAGCTACTCGATTGGGCTATTCTACTCTTCTATTTTATCCTTACCCTCGGAATCGGTCTTTATTTTATTAAAAAAGCAGGCGGAAACATTGAAGATTTCTTCCTTTCCGGGAGAAAACTTCCCTGGTGGCTCGCCGGGCTTTCAATGGTTGCTACAACATTTGCGGCTGATACTCCACTTGCAGTTGCCGGACTTGTTGGAAAGAACGGTATTGCAGGTAATTGGCTCTGGTGGACATTTTTGATCGGAGGTATGCTAACGGTATTCTTCTTTGCGAGGCTATGGAGAAGAGCTGATATCCTAACTGATGTCGAATTTATCGAGTTGCGTTATTCGGGAAAGCCTGCCGCCTTATTGCGAGGATTTAAAAGTATATACCTTGGGTTGTTTATGAATGTCCTAATCATAGGCTGGGTAAACCTAGCAATGGCAAAGATCCTTATGGGCATGTTCCCGGAATATGTAACGGAATCGAACGTGTTGTTTTTTATCGGGGGGTGCATGCTGATTACAGCGATATATTCCGCCTTATCCGGTTTATGGGGTGTAGTTGTAACTGACGCAGTACAATTTTCAATAGCAATGTTAGGATGTATCATCCTTGCAATAATCGTAGTTAACCAGCCTGAAGTAGGAGGCGTCTCCGGCTTACAGGAAAAATTACCGGAATGGGCATTTCAATTCTTACCGTCAATATCAGCGGACACATCTGCGGGAGATGCAGCCGGAATATTTTCAATGACAATAGCATCATTTCTTGCTTTCATCGGAATACAATGGTGGGCATCATGGTACCCGGGAGCCGAACCCGGTGGCGGCGGTTATATTGCACAAAGAATGATGAGTGCAAAAGATGAAAAGAACTCGCTCCTGGCAACGCTCTTTTTTCAGATTGCCCACTACGCAATAAGACCATGGCCATGGATAATCGTGGGATTGTCGGCTATAATACTTTACCCCGATCTCCCCGCTGACGGCAAGGAAATAGGTTTTGTTTACGCAATGAATGACTTCCTTCCGACCGGGTTGAGAGGATTACTACTGGCGGCTTTCTTTGGTGCATACATGTCGACTATATCTACACAGCTTAACTGGGGTACGTCATATTTTGTAAATGATTTCTTTAAGAGATTTATAACTAAAGACAAACCTCCCAAATATTATGTGGGTGTATCCCGTATATTGACTATAGTCGTAATGGTATTGTCTATACTGGTTACCACGCAAATGAAAAATATTTCGGGCGTTTGGGAATTTGTATTGTCATGCGGAGCAGGAATAGGACTTGTATTGATCCTGCGATGGTTCTGGTGGCGTGTAAACGCTTGGGCTGAAATAGCCGCTACTGTAATTCCTTTTGCTGTTTATGGTTACCTGGAACTTAGCGGTACGGCTGTGGAATTCCCAAATAATCTTTTCATCATTGTACCTATAACTACTATCGCATGGATGATAATAATGTTTATAACAAAACCTACCGAGGAGAATAAACTTCACGCTTTTTACAAAAAAGTTCATCCCGGAGGTATTGGCTGGAAAAAATTTGCATTACAATATCCTGATATAAAGCCGGATAGAGGCTATGGTTTTCTTTTTATTGACTGGATTTGCGGAGTAGTACTTGTTTATATGTTTTTGTTTGGTACCGGCAAAATAATCTTTGGCGATTATATAACCGGCATCCTGTTTCTGATAATTGCGCTGATATCAGCCGGGATAATCTATTGGGATCTGAACAGGCGCGGATGGGAAAAGCTAAATTAAATATACGGGGTCTTGAAATTAGTTTATTTATTTAAAGAATCATTAAGGGGTTTTAGCAGCGCAAAAGTATCTACCGTTGCTTCCATTATTACTATAACACTATCACTCATACTGATAGCGGTCTATTTTGCCGTTTCAACCATTTCGAACAATACAATACAATCCCTCAGGGACAAAGTTGAGCTGGAAGCATTTTTGCAGGAAGACATTTCCCCTACTTCAGTCGATTCATTGGAGGAAGTAATAAAACGTATTGGAGGTATAAAATCACTAAAATTTATCAGCAAGGAAGAAGCGGCAAGGATATTCACCGAGGAGTACGGCAGTGAAATGCTCGATATACTGGAGTCGAATCCTTTGCCCCCCTCGATACGAATAAATACATATGATGAATATAAAACAACGGAACGGATCGATAAGATCAAGGGTGAGATCGAAGTTCTAAATGGAGTAACCGATGTATATTACCAGCAGGAAAATCTTAAAGCGATCGAAAAAACTTCATCAGGAATACTATTTGTTAACATGGTTATTTTAATTGTCATTACTTCATCCTCAGTATTCCTTGTCTCAAATACAATAAGGCTTGTAATCTATTCGAAGAGAAAGGTTATTCAAACCATGAAGCTCCTTGGAGCAACAAAGAACTTTATAAGATTGCCATACCTTTTTGAAGGAATTATTCAGGGATTTTTGGCAGGGATTTTGGCAATAATTTTGATAATTTTAATGGTACAATATTACCAATCATTGAGCAAGTCCGGAATAGAACCGGAAATATTCAACTTCTTAAACTTTTTATATTTACTTCTTATAGGTATCACACTTGGATTAATCGGAAGCAGTATCTCTATCAGACGTCATTTAAAGGAAAATTACAAAGCTTAAATTACTTTAGATGATCTATTTAATTGCATTAAATAAATACTAATTAATCTTACAAATTTAAAATAATTTCTAATAAATGTTGAAAGTTGGTTCAAAAGCTCCTGCATTCAAACTCCCCGGAGATGATGGAAAAATGCACAGTCTTTCGGATTATGCAGGAAAAAAGGTAGTTCTGTATTTCTACCCAAAAGATAATACATCCGGATGCACAAAAGAAGCATGTGATTTCCGGGATAATATGAAAAGAATAGCCAAAAAAGATACGATCGTAATAGGTGTAAGCAAAGATGGGGAAAAGTCCCATAAAAATTTTAAAGAAAAATATGATCTGAACTTTTTGCTCCTCTCGGATGAATCATGTAAAATGCTCGAAAAATATGGGATCTGGCAGGAAAAGAGTATGTACGGACGAAAATACATGGGAATCGCCAGAACCACGTTCATTATCGACGAAAAAGGAAAGATCCAAAAGATATTCGAAAAAGTAAAAGTACCCGGTCATGTCGACGAGGTGATAAAAGAATTATAAAATAATCTACTTAATATGAATAGATATATTACAGAGTTAATTGGAACGTTCTTTTTAGTACTTACCATCGCATTTACGGGTAATCCTATTGCTATCGGCTTAGTTTTAACTGCGCTTGTATATATGGGGGGACATATTTCCGGAGCTCACTACAATCCCGCTGTATCCCTTGCAATCTATTTAAGAAAAAAAATATCAGCAAAGGATGTCTTGATATATTGGTTGTTTCAAATAATCGGAGCGGCTCTAGCGGCAATAATGTTCCTTTCGATTACAAAGGAAACCTTCGCTCCTGCCCCCAACCCTAATATATCGATGCTTTCGGCAATAGTAATAGAGTTTGTATTTACGTTTGCATTAATACTGGTAGTATTAAATGTTGCGACAACTCAAAAGAACGCCGGTAACTCATATTTCGGATTGGCAATAGGCGCAACGATACTAGGGGCAGCATTTGCGGGAGGTCCGTTTTCCGGAGGTGCATATAATCCGGCGGTAGCTATAGGTCCCGCAATAGTCGATACTATTAATGGCGGGAATTCGATATCCAATCTGATAATCTATTTGATCGGACCGTTCCTCGCCAGCCTGACAGCTCCTTTCGTATTTAAATTTATGAACCCAGAAGAGTACCAAGACCTTGACCTTCAATACCATGAAGAAGAGAATTCTAAAAAAATAAAATAAAACACAATAGTGAGCGGTAAAGATATAAATCTCGTAAAAGTTGACAATGATTCGCTCAAGAATCAGTTCATTAACTTCCCATATAAACTATACAAAGATGAGCCGAACTGGGTACCCCCCCTTCGGTTTGATGTAAGGAATAATCTTGACACAAAGAAGAACCCTTTATATCACCACACTAAGATCGAACTGTGGCTTGCCTTTAAGGATGGTGAAATCGTTGGAAGGATTGCCGGTATTATAAACGAGGCACACAATAAATTCCACAAAGATAAAGTTGGTTTCTTCGGTTTCTTCGAATGTAAAAATGACCAGGAAGTAGCTAAAATGCTTCTTGATAAAGCGGCTGAATTTTGCAGGAATAATGGCATGGATACGATGCGGGGTCCGGTAAATCCCTCCACAAACGACGAATGCGGATTATTAATTGATGCGTTTGACAAGCCGAACGTAATGTTGATGACATATAATTTCAAATATTATGCAGACCTCCTGGAAAACTATGGATTCCAAAAAGCAAAAGACCTTTATGCAATCTGGGTACCGGCGGAAGTAATTACGTACCCATCTATGGAAAAATACAATCGCATAAGCGACCTTATTCTAAAACGTGAGGACCTGGAAATAAGAAAAGTTAATATGAAAGATTTTATTAACGAGGTACAGAGAGTTCGTGAAGTATATAACGATGCATGGCAAGATAACTGGGGATTCGTACCCATGACCGAGGACGAGTTTATGTTTATTGCAAAGAATCTTAAAATGGTGGTCGATCCCGATTTTGTATACTTTGCAATAAAAAAGGGCACGGGCGAAACAGTAGGATTTTCGCTATCATTACCTGATAATAACCAGGCAATAATGGGATTAAACGGAAAGCTCTTCCCATTCGGTATATTCAAATTCCTTTCTCAAAGGAAAAAGATAGACCAGATCCGTGTAATAATAATGGGAGTTAAGCAAGGATACCAAAAGAAAGGGATAGATGCTGTATTTTATAGAGATACTATTGTTACAGGAAATAAGAAGGGTGTAAAGGGCGCAGAGGTTTCCTGGATACTGGAGGATAACATGCCAATGATGCAAACAGCAATGAATATGGGCGGGAAAGTGTACAAAACGTATAGGATCTACGATAAAAATCTGACGTAATTACAATTAATACTTTCAAGGAACATATTTGTCTAAGATTTAGTAAAATCTGCAAGTTTAACTAAATCCATCAAATATGAAACAATTCCTATTCTTACTTTTTGTACTCATATTTGCTCAAAACGCCAGGTCTGCTTCGTATTATTCATCGCTCTATGTAGAACTCGACAGGGATAAATACTACGAAGTAACATTAGACGATGACAGCAAAAGAGGGTATGGTAACATCGAATTCACTCATGTCTCTGCCGGCACATATCGATTAACTATCACAGAGTTACGAACAAATTCTCAAAATTATAGTATTCACCGAAAAACATTATATAATAAATCTATCCGTTTCGAAGATGGATGTCAGGTATATGCCTACCTCGATTCCTGGGATAAGATATATCTGGAATATAGAAACTGTGATGATTACAAAAAAAAGAAAAAGCATCATAGAGATTATCTTTCAAATAAAGAATTCCGGGAAGCGCTCGATATAATAAAAAACCAAAGCTTCGAGTCCGGCAAGGAAGCCGTAGCAAAGCAAATAATTTCAGATTACGATATAACTGTAGATCAATTGATCGACATACTTAATGAAATGTCATTCGAGTCAACAAAGCTGGAATTGGCAAAATACGGCTACGACAATATGGACGATGTAAGGAGTTTTTACAAGGTCTATAACGTATTCAGTTTCTCAAGCAGTGTAGACGAACTATCTGACTATATTAATTCACATAAGAAACACAGTTCGGATTGGTAGTTGAATAATTATGTGCTCTCTTTGAAAAATTTCCATATTTCATCTGAAGCATTGATCTCAGTGGTGGCTTTTCCAAGCAACCATTGCGGGTATTTTATTTTATATTCGGGCCAGATATGACCTGCGTTAATGTCAAGTATTAGTTCGACAGGAGCATTAACACAATCATAGAGGATCACGAGTGAGACAGTTCCGTCATCCTTCTCAGCATACCTTTTTAGAGATGCAGTCTGATGACAACCGTTGAAATTCTTCCATACATTTAGAACTCTTTCTATCGAAGGAAATGAATAATTCTTTAAGATCCCTCCAGAACCGCCATCGATCTTAATTATTTTGTCGGCGGTGCCATTAACAAACATAATCGGAATGTGCTTACTCAATGGAAAAGATGAGATATCGTAATAAGTCATGTCTCCTTCTACCGAAGCAACGCCTGCGAGCCGGTCAGTTATTTTAACAGCAAGAGTATTAGCCATAACAGCACCATTTGAATAACCGCTGATAAAGACTTTTTCCTTAGCAATACTAAATTCCTTAATCAGGTAATCCATAAGCGTTGTTATAAACTTTACGTCATCAATATTATCTTTATCAGCCGGAACCGCATCTCGTCCATCAGCCCAACTCCTTCTATAACCATATGGATATACTACAATAAATCCTTCCCTATCTGCAATATCATTAAACCCCGAACCTTTCATCATTGTCTCTCCGGTCTCAAACCTGCCATGAAGAGCAATAAGTAACGGCATTTTTTTATCTTTTGAATACGATTTTGGGATATATAGAAGGTATTGCCTATCTAGATCATCAACTTTTATGCTTCCATCCATTACACCGGGCGGAAGGTTAGACAATTCATTTATCATTATTGGATTGTTTAAAAAATTTCCATATTTCTTCCGAGGCGTTAATCTCTTCAGTAAATTTTCCGAGAACCCACTCGGGAAGTTGTGATCTTCCTCCAGGGTATGAGTGACCTGCATCAATAATCTTGATCATTTTGACAGGAGCATTCGAACAATCTGTATAATTTATAACGACGGCTTTTGTACCGTCATCCTTTTTGTCGATAGTATCTATAGTTATTTCATCGTTACATCCATTGAATTCCTTCCATTTGTTAAAGATATCCATCACAGGAGGATAGTTATAATCAGTCGATTTTCCATTTCCGCCTTCGAAGGGAATATATTCATCAGCAGTTCCGTTTATAAAAAGAACCGGAATGTGCCTTTTAGATGAAAAATTCTTTACCATTTCGGCAGAAACATTTGCCCCGACGGGAGCTATCCCGGCTAACCTTTCCGAGATATCAAAACCAAGGCGGTTTGTCATTGCACCACCGTTTGAATGTCCCATTACATATATACGTGAAGTATCCACCCTGTACTTCCCAACGATCTTATCGATAAGCTTTGAAATGAACTTAACATCATTAATGCCGTTTTTATCGGAAGGTGTCTCCCCTCTTCCATCAGCCCAGCTCCTATCCAGTCCGTCAGGATAAACTACAATAAAATCCTCCCTGTCGGCAATATCATTAAATCCTGTTGTAGTCATCATCTGCTTGCCGGTACCGAGCCTTCCATGAATTGCTATTAAAAGCGGAAGTTTTTTGTCACCTATATAATAGCCTTTTGGTAAATATAGCATGTATGTCCTCTTCTTGCCGTCAACTTTCATAGAACCTTTTATAGTGCCAGCAAAGTTAAATCCGGAATAAAGAATTAATAGAAGTGATATGATAAGAGTTTTTCTAATCATTAACAGTCCAATGCACGACTCTTAAATTCAGATAATAGTCTTTTTACATTTGTGACAAGCTCTTCATTACCAAAATGATCATCAGCTCCATTGACCATTATTTCATACCTTCCGTTTTCATCTACTATTGTTAGATTACATGTGAAATATGTTCCTACAACGTTCTTATCATTTGTAGTGGTATCGGACTTTAATAAGCCGAGTTCTTTTATCAAATTATAAATCGAAGTTAGATCAGTTTCAGAAAATTGGCAATACTTTTTTTCAGGATCTTCAGCCCCATAACCACTAGTTTCCTTCGAAAAGAAGAACGTATTGACATCTATAACAACGCTATATTCAGCTGTATGGCTATCTTTACTCCTCTCAATCTCGGACGCAGACATCATCAGCCCAAAACCCTGCGCAGATAAATCAGTACTCACTGCGAGGATTACCAACAGGAAAGTATAAATTATTAAATGCTTTATTTTATCCATGATTATTGTTTTTTAAAAATAATAATAATTGTATTTTTAACTAATGCAAAACCCAAATGTTTCTTATAAAGATTAACCATTCTTGAAAAAAACTTCCTTTTTAGACTATTTAAAATTCATCGGACCCGGTATTGCGGTTGCCGCGACAGGAGTAGGGGCAGGCGATCTAATATCCGCATCGGTTGCGGGAGCTCAATATGGTACAGTAATACTATGGGCAGTGATATTGGGAGCGATATTTAAGTATGTCCTTAATGAAGGCATTGCAAGGTGGCAATTATCCACGGGAAGTACTATCCTTGAAGGCTGGGTATCTAAGCTACCAAAAATCGTATCAATTTATTTTATAACGTACCTATGCATATGGTCGTTTGTAGTTGCAGGAGCATTGATATCAGCTTGCGGTATAGCGGCAAACGCAATATTCCCTGAATTCTCAATACAGGTATGGGGCATAATTCATTCATTATTTGGCGCAATAGTTGTGTACTACGGCAGGTATAGTGTATTCGAGAAACTAATGAAAATATTCATCGCAGTAATGTTCATAACGTTCATCTATTGTGCTGTATTAGTCATACCTCATACGGGTCTAACACTAAGCAATTTTATTCCATCAATACCGCAGGGAAGCGGGAAATTTATTCTAAGTATTTTAGGCGGTGTAGGCGGAAGTGTTACATTACTAAGTTACGGCTACTGGATAAGAGAAAGAGGTCTTAGAACAAAAGAAGACATGAACAAATCAAAGTTTGACCTCGCTGTAGCATATTTCTTTACCGGGCTGTTCGGTATTGCCGTACTCATAATAGCAACAGGAATTACTCCAAAGATATTACAAGGAAGTCAGATAATTCTAGAAATGTCTGTAATACTAGAAGCGTTATTAGGAACCATGGGTAAATGGATATTTCTTATCGGATTTTGGGGAGCGGTATTTACATCGCTTCTTGGAGTATGGCAGGGTGTCCCGTATATCTTTTCCGATTTTATAGTTACATTTAACAAGCATAATGCGAAGAAGGATGAGGATAAGAATCAAAAGAAACAGGGCGAATTTTACTATAATATTTTTCTAATCTTCCTTGCAGTGCCTCCCTTATTGTTATTGTTGTTTAACAGACCCGGCTGGATAATCATCATTTATACTATTACAGGATCGTTCTTTATGCCATTTCTTGCAATCACTTTACTCATCATGAACAATAAGAAAAACTGGGTTGGTAATTTTAAAAATAGTATAATAATCAACATTCTTTTATTGATATGCCTTTTACTTTTTGTTTATATCTCAGCAGATGAAATAATTGATTTATTTTAGCCAGAATATTAAATTTATAGTAAATAAATAAAACAAAATGAAAAAACTGATAATATTCGTAATTATGTTAGTAACTACGCAAGTCTTTGCGCAAAATAAAACGTGCTGTGATATTGAGGCGACAGAAAAATTTTCCAAATTAGGAAATGAAGCAGGTTTTAAGGAGAAACATCCCGATCCAATAACTTTTATCTATAAAGACATGAAGGGTAAAATGATAACCTATGATACGGATGACGGCAAAACGGCAAACGCCTATTACATCGAATCGCCTAACCCATCGAATAAATGGCTGATGGTCTTCCATGAATGGTACGGATTGAACGATTATATAAAACAGGAATCTGATCTGTTGCAGGGAAGTTTAGGCGACGTTAATGTAATTGCATTGGATCTTTATGACGGCAACGTTGCAACAAACAGCGACGAAGCATCGAAATATATGCAGAACCTGGATCAACTAAGAGCAATAGATATAATCGAAGGAGCTATTAAGTATGCAGGTGAAAATGCTCAATTTGGGACTATAGGCTGGTGTTTCGGTGGTGGATGGTCGCTAAATGCTACATTGATAGCCGGGAAACAGGCTGATGCATGTGTTATGTATTATGGAATGCCATCGGATGATATAGAAAAGCTGAAAACACTCAACTGCCCGGTTTTAGGCATTTTTGCGGAACAAGACGGACATATTACAGTTGAAATAGTAGAGAAATTTAAGGAGAATATGAAAGCCGCAGATAAAGAACTTACAGTCTATATGTATGATGCGGCGCACGCATTTGCAAACCCAAGCAATCCGAAATATAATGCGGAAGCGAGGGAGGATGCGATGTCAAAAACCATAGCTTTCCTTAAAGAAAATTTAATGAAGTAAATAAAAACTATGGCAGAAAAAGCTAATCCATATCCAACTAATGACGAGAGAGTATTCGCTATGCTCTCGCATTTTTCTTTGTTTATGGGAACATTGCCAGGGATACTCCTTCCTTTGATATTCTGGGCGATAAAAAAAGATGATTCAAAATTTGTAAGATTCCATTCATTGCAGGCAATATTTTTTCACATTGTCTACATAGCTGCATTAATGCTCCTGGTTTTTATCCTATTTATAGTGATAATGATAATGGGAACCAGCGCATCATTAACAAGTATGGATAATTCCGGTCCTAATGCAGGTTTATCTATTTTAATGATAATTTTGATGGTAATATTTTACGGAGGAATGATCGTAATAATATTAGGTGCAATTGGCTACGGTATATACATGGGAGTAAAGTCATACCAGGGAGAACTGGTAATGTATCCTATAATCGGAAAGAAGGTTTACGAGAAAGTATATGGAGGAACAGTTATTCCACAATAACTACACATTATACTCCAATTCGATCTCATCTTCGATAGGTATGCCGTAATTTCCTACTAAGGGGATTGACGGCTTTAATTTACGGGAATTTTTTATTGCACCTTTGTAATATGAGGTAATTCTAAACCCGTTCTTTTGATAGAACCGCAGGGCATTTAGGTTATCATTCGTTGTAATTAACGAGATCTTTTTAACATCAAGCTCGACTGCTTTTTTCATTATCTCATATAATAAAGCAGTACCTATCCCGGTATTCTCAACCAAACTATTAAACGTAATGATCTCCATTCCATCGGAATTTATAAAATAGGTTAAAAATCCGCATATAGTATCCCCTTCCAAAATAATAAGACCGTCAAGCATATCCGCTTCATAAACTATGCCTTTCGAAATAATCCTTGGTGAACCCCAGTGCTCGTGTAAGAGAGAAGTTATGTTTTCTCTATCCTCTTTTGTAATTTCACGAATAAGCAAGAGGTTATACCCTTCTATGTTTTGCTTTGATAGTCTGGCCAATACCAATGGATAGAAAAACGATCCATACAATATAAAAGGTGAACATATACTCAAACTTGACATTGGATATAATAGTGAGTAAGATGTGGATAAGAAGAGTTAGTAGAAGTCCCAAGATCCCCTTTAAAAGAAATGTATTTTTCATCTTGTAGTATGTCTATAAATTTTTAACAATTTTTTTATTGAGACAACCGATAAAACAGTCATTACTATACAAAATCCCAATACCAATGCTATTGATGGTGGCGAAATAATATTATATGATCCCCCCACTAATTCAAGAAGCGAAATAACCGCTATCTGGAAACTAAGGATCAATATAAACCAATAAACTACAATCTTCATATATAAATATACGAAAGTTGGATTTAATTGTTGAGAGCTAATTTATTGATTATCTGAAAAATTAATATTATGTTAAAAAAAACCAGCAGAAAAAATGAAATTACGGTTAATAATATTAGGAACGATTGTTATTTTGGGTAATTTTTTATTGGGATGCGACGAAAGCGTTGTTGAATGCGCAAAGAGATGGATATTATACAACTACCAGAATGTTAGTATAGGTTTTAATAACGGTGGCATGGCAGTACTTAGTAATTCCTTAAATAATGGCACCCCGACAACATTTTTATATCAAGATACAATTTCAGGCGATTTTGAAATGATCGTAGAGTACGAAAATCTCTTTTATAATTCTCCGGGGTTAGGTTTCCAGGTTTCATTAACCGGAAACGCGCTTAACCAGGGCAATAATAATTATTTTTCTGCGCAGGTAGGAACATCATTATATCCGGGAATAGATGGTTTTTTATATGTAGGAGCATTTATTGATTCCCTGGGGAATTCACCCAGTTCAACAAATGGAAATGTACAGCCGGCAACAAATACCTTCGGGGAGTTGAGATTCAGGCGGTCAGGTTCAACGGTTGAAGTTATATCAAAATCAGGAAGTTCCACAATTGCAACATACAGCAAGACATTTTATATAACTCCGATTGTCTTTGGTATCCTCTATGGTTCAAATTATCCTAACACTCCTGTTTACACAAGCTCGATAAGAATTACAAATTTCAGGTATTACCAGGGATCAACCATAGTAGATAGCGATCCGTTCGATTGTAATTCGCTCCAATAAAACAATTAGTTTTTTCGTGTATAATTAATTCTCCAATTCAGATTCCACGTCGTACCATCATCGGTCGATGATTCCCAATCCCATGTAAAGGCATCCGGTTTAATGTCAGAAAATATCATTCTCTGCATTATATGTCTTCCGTCTTTTGTATTAACTTCACGGGAAAGTATCACTTTATCACCGCTTGGTCCACCCGTAAAAGACAAGAATGCACCGGAATTATCAACCCATGTTTGCTCCCAATATCCTTTTCTGGTATTATACACAGAAAAGCTTTTCCCGACAAAAGAACCATCCGAAGTCGAAAAATTCTCTTGCAGGGCACAGCCACCCAGAATCTTACTAATAGTGTTTGTACCGGTTTTTGTATTACCTTCATTGTCTTGCCAGGAAGCATTCCATTCCCCTACCCAGAAATCCATCTGTGCAGATTCCGGTGACGAGCAAGGTGTTGTCTGTGAATTGTCCTGAGCAGACGCAAAAATCGGAAATATTGCGAACATAATAATGTAAAATGATTTCATAATAAGAATTTTATATAAAACGAATGGGAATTGGCTTGCTGGAAATTGAAGGACACCCTCTGAACCTTCTAATAACCTTTAAGCCAATTACCGCACTCGCAAAAAAACTATTTAACTAGAACCATTCGTTTAGAATCGGTAAACCCATTCGCTGTCATTTTATAAAAATACACACCGGATGAAACAACCACACCGTTTTTATCTTTTCCGTCCCAATCAACCTGCTTAACTCCGGGCTGAAGAATGTCATTCACAAGTTGAACGACTTCCCTTCCGAGCATATCGTATATTTTTATTGTTACTAATCCGGCTGACTTTATATCAAACTTAATATTTGTTGAAGGATTAAATGGGTTAGGATAGTTCTGATAGAGATTAAAACTCTCCGGAATAGATGAACTTATACTATGAACACTCACAGGATCAAGCGACTGTCCTTCTATTGCATTGTAAAATGAATTAATCGGAACATTAGTATAAACATCTACGATACCTCTTGTCCAGCGTATCTCAATTGAATCTATCACGGTGGCATTTCCAAGTCCAAAATGTGCATCGAACGCATTCTGGCAATTAAAGGAATTTTGGGCTAATACCTGTCTAATCTGCCATATCGGTGTTCCATTTATTGTTGCTTTTAAGCGAACAATTGTTCCTATAGCAGATGTATTAGATCCATTAGCTCCTCCAACCCCTTTACATGTAACACTCACCCAGTTATTGCCATTAGAGTTATCGTTTCGGAATAAACCTTTCGTCGTATTTGGACCGATCACAAAGACATCCATATCTCCGTCTTTATCATAATCCCCGGCTGTTGCTCCGAAATTATTTCCTGTCGAGGTTGTAATTGCATTTGTGTCAACACGAGTAAAGGTGCCGTCATTATTATTATTATAATAATAGCATCTTTGACCATTATCTCGAGTGACAATACAATCCAGGTCACCATCATTATCAAAATCCTGCCAAATATTAGAAAGGTAGGCACCCGCATCGGATACAATAGTACCCACCTCTGCTTGTGTCATGCTTTTGAAGTAATAATTACCCTCGTTCCGGTATAGTTTATTATTTATGTTATTGCTATAATTCGTAAGAAATCCGTCCAGATCTCCATCATTATCGTAATCTATCCAGTTCCATACCTGTCCATCAACAATATCGGTACCCATACTACCGGTGTCTATTCTGCTAAAATATGCCGTTCCGGTTTCCTTCAGATAATTATGAAATATGTAATCCCTTGCACCAATACCGTTTGCGGGACCGCTACCTATAAATAAATCTATATCCCCATCAAGATCATAATCATTCCATGTGGGAACTGTAAAGGCATCAAGAGAATCCGTAATTTGTGTAGTATCAATAAATGTGAAAGTACCATCACCATTATTTAGATAAAGCCGGTTTGGATTTAGAATGCCACCGAATTGATATGCCGCAGCAAGTACAAGGTCAACATAACCATCATTATTGTAGTCTCCCCAGGCACATCCCCATGCCTTATTGAAAAGCGGGTTACCAATACTATCGGAAGTGATCTTTGTAAAAATACCCCCGTCGTTTCTATACAAAAAACTTCCGGTACTGAAGGCACCGGAGATAAAGCAATCCAGATCCCCGTCGTTATCATAGTCAGCCCAGGTATTTCCATAGGCGCTTCCCTGGCTTGTAATGATATTTGTAATGTCAACAAAAACATTTCCAGGTAACCCTTGATAGATAGAAGTATTCCTATCCCAGAAAAGGTCTAATCTGCCGTCTCCGTTATAATCTATCCAGCTGGCACCGACATAAGTTCCTCCGGCTGCGCCCGGAGCTGTCACTATTGGATTCGATGCATCGGTTACTTTAGTAAATTGTTGTGAATAAGAATCTGAGACAAAAAGAATAAGAAGTGTTGTAAGTAAAGCTTTAAAAGTGTAATTAAGGGTGTTCATAATCGTTTAGTTTTAGTTTCAAAACAAAATTACGGACACCCATATATAACCGCTTGGCGAAAATTGACTTTTTAAGGTGGGATTTCTATAAAATCCGCCGTTACGGTTACTCCTTATTATAGTGTACTAAAATTAGCTGAAATAAAAAACAGCTTTTCGAAAACTATTGCATTACCTCCCTAAGAAAGCTCAGAAGGTATCTATTAAAAATCTCCTCATTAAAATCATCAATATCTATAAGATCCAGCTTAAACCGTTGTTCATCCGTCTTTATAGAATATTTTGTAGTAACTTTTACATTTCTCTTAGAAGGGCTATAGGCAAACTGTAAAAACGGGACATTGACCCCGAGAGTCTTACGGCTATGACCTTTAGGGTAAAACAAAATCTGAATCACAGTTCTTAACTCCGGATCATCGATCCTATCCCCCTTATTGGTATAATAATTTAACGAACACCCGGCACGGCTGATAATCCATGAGGCGTCTTTTACAGTAGGGATAATCACTTCCATGATCATCTGGGAAAATTTCGTCGATCCGCTATCATCCTGGGTCGAATATTTCTCCGTCACTTCCTCCCGATTCTGTCTTGAAGTAATACAATTGGCAGTTATTTCATCTAATTGTTCCCTGAGATCAAGATTCATAACTTAATTATATAATTAAAATTATTTAAAAATATTAAAGTATATTCTATTTGTCAAACCGTATTCTTAATAAACAATAATTATATTGTAAAATAGTTATAAATACTCCACCTAGAGCAAGTTTTATATATAATCTCAGGTTAAATTGTAATTTAAGTTCTTATATTCTATATTTACACAAACATTCAATTTATGATAAAAAATACAGCAATTTTTCTAACTATACTATTACTATCTTTTCTTACCTCCTGCCAACAGGAACAGAATCAGCAAACATCTACCGATGATAATCAGCCTCACGGTGAAAACATGTATTATAACTGCCTTGAGACTAATATTGTGATAAATGGAAAATCCACAGTGGAAGATAATGAAAGAGGACAATGGTCCGTAACATTCGAAGGCACATTATTATGCGGGGATAGTCCTATACCAAACGCAGAAGTAAACGTGAAATTCCCTATGAGAAATACTGATCTTTCCATAAAGACAAAAGAGAAAGGTGATTTCGTGGTAAAATTGAGCCGGGTGGAAGAGAATCCGAGGGGGCTGGATTTTGTTGTTACCCTTATGGGAACTAAAGACGCTACTATTACTAAAACTTTTAAAGTGGAGTAATTCTAAGATAAGCTTCTAAAATTGTCCGGTGAAAGTCCGGTAAATCTTTTGAACAGCTTACTAAATGAACTGATATCTTCATAACCAACTTCGAAACAAACTTCTGTAACAGAGGTATCCCTTTGAGCTAATAAAATCTTTGCTTCATTCATTCGTACTTTTGTGAGATACCGATGGGGAGTTTCATTATAAAATTGTTTGAATTTCCTCAGTAGATGGAAAGGGTTCATACATGCAACACTAGCTAACCTATCTAGAGTTACCTCATTCATAAAGTTAGATTCTATATAATCTTTAGCTTTACAAATCCGCCTATAAGTCTCTATTTTGGTTGATGGTCTTTCAGCCTTTATCTTCTTTACATCAAGTGCCACATTACAATTAAGATAATACATCTGCTCAAGGATACTTGATAGTTTCTGATTTATAAAAAGCGTGTTGTAATTTAAACCATCGAGATAACTCTTAAGCTCAACTATCTCTTTGAGGATCTCGCCATTAAATCTATATAATCCTGAAAAGAAGTTCATATTTTTAATAGGTTCGTAAAGCGGGTCATCAAGAAGCTGATCATCGCTTACAACCAGGTCAGCGATCTTCTTTTCTTTAAAATCTCTGGCGAAATTTATTGTAAATGACCTGACGGCTTTATTTGAGCTTAGATAACTGCTGTAATATTGATTATGGTTGAAAAGAAGGAAATACCCGTCTGTTACCCTATAACGGCAGTTATCCGATTCATAAAACTCGCATCCATTAAAAGCAAACTTCAAAGAAAGAGGTCCCCAATGTTCAGGGTAAATGGCTTCATACACATCCGAATTAAGGATTACATTGGAATCGACAAAATTCCGATTCCATTCTGAAATTCTAAAATCCGGAGCGTACCAGTCCGGGAATTGATTTATCACTCTTACTTCCGACATGCTGAGGGCGATTTATTCGTCTAAAAGTTTCTCTAGTTGTACGGAATTATTTACAGGAAGTTTACATGTATAATTCTCGCAGACATAAGCCATTGGCTTAGTTTTGTCAGTCACTATTGAGGAGAGGTATGGAATTAACGAATTATCATCAACTTTTGAGGCAACTATAAATATTTTATCAGGAATAAATCTTTTATTTACAGTGTTTATAAGTGATTGTGTTTCCTGGGAGGACGGATCACCTGTTATGATGATCTGTTTAGGTTTATATAGATAAAATGATAATGCTCTCAGCATATTAGCCATACTGTTGGGATTTTGCGACATAAAACCGGAAAAATAGTCGAGTGATTTCTTCCCTTTTTCAGTAAAATCTTTATTGTCAGTATATTGGGCAAGCCTCAAAATATCCAGTATAGCTATTGAGTTCCCAGAGGGCTCTGCTCCGTCAAATTCATCCTTCGTTCTTACTAATAATGACTTATCATTCCCTGAAATATCATAAAACCCTCCATGCTCATTATCATAAAATATGCTTATCATTGAGAGTGCCAGATCATTTGCTGTTTTGAGATACTTTTGATCGAATGACGCTTCGTACAGATCCAGCAAGCCCTGGATAAAAGAAGAATAATCGGCAAGATTACCCTCGTATTTCGTTTCTTTATCCATGTATCTGCGCTTCAAGGTATGAGTGTTTTCGTCGTAAAGATTTGCTAAGATAAAGTCAGCTGACTTTTTAGCGGCATCCAGGTATTTGGGGCTACCAAATGCGGAGTACCCCTTGCTGAAAGACGAGATCATAAGCCCATTCCATGCAAGTATGATCTTATCATCTCTGTAAAGCCTTGGACGTTTGTTTCTTGCTGAATAGAGTTTCGTTATTGCGTCGTCAATTATTTTTTCCGTTTCCTGTTCGGATTTTTTAAATTTCTGGGCTGTTTGATTTAGTGAATTAGCTATATACAAAACATTTTTGCCCTTCATTTCGCCGAGTGGGTCGGAAGCCGGAGGCACATTTCCCTGTTGAGATACGCCGAAATAGAATTCTACAAGGTCTGCGTTACTTCCAAGTATATCATCGATTTCTTTTTTTGTCCACAGATAATACGCACCTTCTCCAATAGTACCTTCTACCGAAGCCCCAATAGCATCTTCTGCCGAATAAAATCCCCCTTCTTCCGAAGTCAGTTTCTCAAGAACATAATCGAGGGTTTTTTCAGCCGGTTTTCTGTATATGCTATCACCTGTCGAGAGGTAAGCATTGATCAGTAAAGAAGAAACTCCCGCCTGGTCATAAAGCATCTTTTCGAAGTGAGGTACACGCCAATATTTATCAACAGAATATCTATGGATACCGCCGCCAAGATGATCATATATGCCGCCGTTTATCATTTTCCGGAGTGTGCTCAATACAATATTATCCGCTTCGCTATTCTCGAATCTATCTCCGTACATTAGTAAGAATTCATACGAATAAGGTAAGGGAAATTTCGCACTTTCACCGAAACCACCATTCTCATTGTCATAAGACTCAACAAAATTTGAAAAAGCCAGATCGAAAATCTCCTTTTTCAAGGGAGACTTTTCCATTTCGTGTTTAGAACTTTCCTTTAGTAACTCAGCAAATTTATTACCTGCGGATGTTATCTGTTTTGGATTATTGACCCATGATGTGTGGATCTGGTCTATGAGTTCAGTAAAGCCCATCCCTTTGTCGGAAGAAAAAGGAGGAATGTATGTTGCTCCATAGAAAGGCTTCAAATCGGGAGTAAGGAACATTGACATTGGCCAGCCACCTTCTGCACCCATTGCAGTTAAGGCTGTCATATAAATACGATCTATATCGGGTCTTTCTTCCCTATCAACTTTAATGTTAATAAAATACTCATTCATTAAATTTGCAATCGAGTCATTCTCAAAAACTTCTTTTTCCATTACATGACACCAATAGCATGTTGAATAACCAACCGATAAAAATATGGGCTTATTTTCTTCCTTTGCTTTATTTAAGGCTTCTTCCCCCCAGGGATACCAGTCCACCGGGTTATATGCATGTTGCAAGAGATAAGGGCTTTTCTCGTTTACAAGTCGGTTGGGCTTTTTATTATCGAATAATGAAATTGAATCACTATTGGCAAAAAATAAGATTATAGGCAAAAGAACGACCAATAATATAATAATAATCGTTGACTTATCCTTAGCTCGTTGTTTTTGGGTCATAGTTCAAATTATGGATAAATATCTATAACTAAAATATAAAAATAACCAAATCTTATAAGGTAAAACTTACATATAGGCAATCTCGTTTCTGATTTCAAATATTTTCTAGAATATTTTGTGCCAAACCCTTATAAACAGTTGAGATCAAGGCAATATCAATGATCTGAGTAGTTTATACTAGTGTTAATACAGCATAATATTATTGATTTGTTGGTTTAAAGCTCCTAAATGGAACATAAAATGTCTTGATACTCAAATCCATTTTTGGTATCTTATATGATATCTAAAACAAGCTATAGAAATTACGATTATAGCTCGTTCTTTAACAAAAGTTTTAGCACAGGATTCGTTTAGTTTAATGTGCTGGTAAGTTTTTTTTGAATTACCATTCGATAACATACATAGGAGAAGTAATTATTGAAAACTAAAACATTGTTATTTTTTGTTTTAGGTGCGCTAATTCTAATCAATCCGGTCAGTAAGCAAAATTTCGAACTTAACGCTAAACCAAAGGATAAAATTGCCGAGTTTACTCAAGAAGGAATAGCATCTTGGTACGGGCCTGGCTTTCATGGTAGAAAAACCGCCAACGGCGAGAGATTTAATACCTATGAACTAACAGCCGCCCACAAGACACTTCCCTTCAACACACTAGTGAGAGTAATAAACCTCGCAAATGATAAATCCGTAGTTGTCAGAATAAATGACAGAGGTCCATACGCAAAAGGCAGGATAATAGATTTATCCAAAGCTGCAAAAGAAGAAATAGGTATGGGTGGTTTAGCAGAAGTCAGACTTGAAGTAGTGACTCAGGAAGAACTCGATGCAGAAAAACAAGCCGAGGAAGAGGAACAACTTGTCCCCGTAAATCTGTTCGAGAATATATTACCTCTTAAATCCAAAGTCTTTGTAGAATACGAAAGACAGGAAGCTGAGGAGGTAAGTAAATTCGGAGAGGAACTTTCCGACGAAGAGTTCAACACTATCTTTAACACCTTCAAAAGGGTTAAGATAAAAGTACTGACACCTAATTCGGAAGACGCTAGCTCTACAATTTATCAAGCAATCGATGAAGAACCCAACACTAACTACTTTGAGGTAACGAACAGGATAAAATTCGTAAAGGGTTATACTTTTGAGATCGCAAAATTCGAAGATAAATTACTTGCTTACGAACTGATTGGAAGATTAGAATCGAATAATTTCGGAACAATCTTTATTGAAGAAATAATTTCCGGTGATGAAACCAGCTATAAAATATTTGTAGGAAACTACAAGGATAAGAGAGAATCGAGGAACGATAAAAAGTTACTCAAGAAGTTAGATTTTCTTCCTAAGCTGGTAGCAATCGGAAGTTGAAAGTAAAAGCCGTCTTAAAGACGGCTTTTTTATTATACTCAACGGAGTGAATTTTCGTAGTCGTAATCATATTTAAAAAACCGTATTCCTTTATAGATCGCATTTGCAATTTCATACTGCCCCTTCTCGGACTTTAAGTAATCGGTATCCTTCTGATTTGTTAAGAATCCACACTCGACCAAAACCGCGGGCATTGAGGCTCCGTACAATACAACGAAAGCATCCTGCTTGACACCATTATTTTTTAACGGTGTCCCCTTCACTATTTCTGTCTTAAGAATATTGGCTAGTCTGTGTGCAACTCTAAGATTTGAACTTTCCATTAATGAGGCAACAAAGAAGTCTGAGACAGCAGATGGTTCAGACCCTTTAAGGTAAACATTTTCCTGTTGCGTCAGTTCAGTAGCTCTTTCTTTACGTACAAGGTCCAGTAGATATAATTCAAATCCCGTCTTTTCTTCGAGATCATCAACTTTCTTGGAATTTGAATGTATACTTACAAATAGATTACCGCCATTTTCATTAGCGATCCGTCCCCTTTCATGAAGTTCTATAAATCTGTCATCATCTCTTGTCATAACCACTTCAACATCATTATAGCCCTGAAGTAAGAGATCTCTTAATTTTAAAGCTACAGGAAGATTGATATCCTTTTCATATGTGCCGTCAATAGCTATGGCACCGGGATCTTTTCCGCCATGTCCTGCATCTATAACAATAGTTTTAATCTCTTTATTTGTCTTACCGGTTTGATCCTCTTCCTGGGATGTCAGATTCCCAAGAAAGAGCATTAAAAATGATACGCTAACCGATATAGTTAAAAAATACTTAAGCATTACTTATAATTTGTAAATTGAACAGCAAAATCGAGATCCGCACCTTTTAACATGGAAATCACATCCTGCAGATCATCTTTAGCCTTACCTGTTACTCTAACTTGTTCATCCTGAATTGCCGCCTGTACTTTTAGCTTAGTATCTTTGATCATTTTAACAATTTTCTTACAGTTCTCCTTGCTTATACCTGATTGTAACGTAATTATTTGTCTGACCGTTCCTCCGCTTGCTGGTTCCACATCATCATATTGGAGTGCTTTTAAGGAAATTCCCCTCTTTATCATTTTGTTCTGAAGTACATCCACTACTGTTTTGAGGGTATATTCGTCTTTCGAGTTTATGGTTATTTTTTTATCATTTTTATTGAGTTCATACGAGCTGCCGGTATCCTTTAGATCATATCTTTGTTGGACCTCTTTTGAAGCCTGATTTACCGCATTATCTATCTCCTGCATGTCAATTTCAGACACAATATCGAATGAGAACTGGTTTGCCATTTAGTAATTTTTAATTTATTGAAAAGCTATATCTTATTATTAAACTTAACGGAAAGATACATTTTTTAAAGATAATTCTTAAGCCAAAAGCTATTATGAGGTTTAAAAATATAGACTTACATAAAAACCTAAATTGAATAAGAGAGTTAATTTATTTATATTACATAATAATTTAATTAAAGTTAATATTATCGGAGAAAAAATATGAACCGCAAAAATAATCTTATTAGCTCACTAGTTATCGTTCTTTTAGTTTTAATAGGAGCATATCTCAGCGGATGCGCATCTGCGGAAACCAACGCTGGAAAGATCGCATTCCAGAATAAAGATTATGAAAAAGCTGCTACTGAATTGAAAATAGGGCTTGAAAAAAATAGCAATGACCCTGAAGGCTGGTATATGCTAGGTGTTTCTCTAATAGAAACAAAAAAATATAAAGAAGGTGGTGAGGCATTAAATAAAAGTTTGTCAATGTCAGACGCTTATGCAACTAACATAGTAAACTACTATATAACAACATTCAATGACGGCATAAATAAATTCAATGCTGCAGCTAAACAATATTCTTCTGATTCTGCCGGTGGAATAAATTCATTTAACAACGCTTCTAATTATTTTATTGCTGCTACTACAATTTTTCCCGATAGTATTGCCGCACAGCAAATGCTTGCTGATACATACGTAATTATAGGAAAAACTGATGATGCTTTGGACATTTATACTCATATTCTAAACAAGAGCAAGAGTAAAGAAGATGCTATACAGATTGCAAAGATATTATACCAATCTGGTATCTCAGCAATGGATAGCAAGAACTATGAAACAGCTGTAAAGCTTTTTGATAAGATCGTTAACATTCAATATTTGCCTCATGACAATCAATATTATGAAGTTGCAGTTTACAATGCGGCACTCGCCAGGGTTAAAATGGCTGAAAAGATAATAGAGGCAGATGGAAGTGCTGATGTTTCAAGTTATATGAATGATATAGTATCGATCCTTGAACCTTTTATTGAATCTTCTACGAATAATGACCTTGTAAAAAGTTCACTGGATATAATCATTGTAGCATACGACGCTCTTAATATGGATGCGAAAAGAGATGCTGCACAGGAAAAAAGAAATTCAATGCAATAGGACTTGAATAACACCTCCACAAATACCGTTTACGTTAAAAAAGAATCCTCCGGATGGAAGTGGTTCTTTGGTATTGTACTGGTTTTAATTTTCATCGGACTTCTTATGGTCGCTGGATCATTCTTGGTATTCTCTTCGGCCGTAACCAATATGGATACCGGTGATTATTACTACGAAACAACCGGAGGTAGTGGTTCGGAAAGGATTGCTGTTGTTGATCTTGATTTTACTATCATCTCCTCAGAGTCTATAGTAAGACAATTCAAAAAGTATGCAAAAGACGATAGAGTAAAAGCGATCATTCTCAGGATAAATTCACCGGGAGGCGGTGTAGCCGCTTCGCAGGAGATGTATGAAATAATAAGAAGAACACGTGACGGCGGTAAGCCCGTAATCGTATCAATGGGATCGATTGCCGCTAGCGGTGGATATTATTCTGCTTGTGGAAGCAGCTATATATTTGCAAATCCTGGTACATTGACCGGAAGCATTGGCGTAATAATCAACCTGATGAGCTTTAAGGAATTAGCTGAGAAGATCGGTATTAAGGAAACAACTATAAAGAGCGGCGAATTAAAAGATGCTGGGAATCCATTTAAGGTCTTAACAGAAAAGGACAGTCTTTATTTTCAGGATATTATAAATAACTCATTTCAGCAGTTTTTCGATGTTGTTGCAACAGAAAGACATATCGACAGGGAAAGGCTAAAAGAGATAGCAAATGGAAGGGTTTTCACTGGCTCACAAGCACTTGAACTGGGGTTAGTGGATAAACTGGGTACATTTGATGATGCTGTTAAGTATGCGGCTGACCTTGTGGGTATTGAAGGCGATCCCCCTTTAGTTAGAGAAAGAAGAAGGAAAGGATTCTTTACATACGTAATCGAGGGACTTACCCATTCTGAATTTGATGATATTAAGCAGGAAGTCAAAGAGGAGTATATAGATGCTCCCCTATTACAATATAAATTTGTAAAATAAACTTAGTAAAATGACCAGAGCTCAAATCGCCGCTAAAATTTCGGAAGCAACCGGATTAAGCAAAAAGGAAACCGAAATAGTAGTTGAAGGGTTTATATCTTGTGTGATAGAAGCCCTTAAAGAAAATGAAACAATAGAGATAAGAGGCTTCGGTACATTCAAAAATAATATAAAGGAACCAAGAATAGCCAGGAATCCAAAGACCGGCGAAAAGATCCAGCTCGGAAAAAGATTTATTCCAATGTTTAAGGTTTCAAAAGAATTTAAAAAAGTAGTACAGGATAGTTTACAATAAAATTTTAGAATAAAAATAATCAATAACCTAATTAGGAGAATTAATTAATGCCTTGTGGTAAAAAGAGAAAGAGAGCCAAGATGGCTACTCACAAAAGAAAGAAAAGACTCAGAAAGAACAGACACAAAAAGAAAATAAGATAAGCTTAAATTACTGCTAAATCTCATAGAGTTTATTTTATCATTGAAACCCGTCGAATGACGGGTTTTTTATTTCTCCCAATGAGTATTTAAGAAAGTCAAAAAATAATTTAGGTCTATTTCAATTTTCCTACTTTCCCAATCTAACTCAAAATCTTTTTCATTTTGTAAAATTTTTGGAAAATTCTCTTCAATAAATGATTTTATCACCTCGTCTTTAGATAACTCATACGCTTTTTTAAAATCCTTTTTTGCAATATTAAGGTTATTTTTTAACAAATTGATTGTCCCACGGATAAAATAGCCTTCATAAAGGTCAGGCTTTAATTCAATTGATCTTTTAACATCTTGATTCGCTTCTTCATATTTTTTTTGAGTAAAATAAATTGTTGCTCTTTGTAAGTACAAAAGAGAATCCTCTGGATTAGATTCAATTTTTACATTTATTTGAGCAAGCGCGGTAATATAACCGAAACTTGACGAAGGCTTTTCTTGTATCTCTTTGGATTCCTCTGATTTCCCTTCAGGCTCTATAACATCTTCTGATTCTGTTAATTTCACCCATCTTTTTAAAAACCTGACTACCTTCTCTTTCCCTAGTATTTGTGCGATCTTTGGTAGTTCGGGACCGTCCTCACTTCCTGTTAACGCTATCCTTATGGGTTTGAATAATTGCTTACCTTTTATACCTGTTTCAGCTTGTACCTCTTTCATCTTTTCTTTGAATGCATCAGGTTCAATTGTATCCATTGCTTCTACCTTTTTTGCCAGTTCTTGGAAAACCGTTTTACTCGTATCTTCCTTCAGTATATCTTCCTGGTGTCCGCCTACCTTTATTTCATCATTATAGAACATTCCAATATGCTCCGGGATTTCATCAAGCTTATTTAAATATACTCTAATCGTATCGAGTACCTCTTTTATTCTTTCCCTGTCGTTGGTATCGACATGTTCATGTTTAAAGAAAGGCATTGCCAGATCGGTCAGTTTATCCAGGTCATATTCTTTTATGTAATGGTTATTCATCCAGTTAAGTTTTTCAACACTGAATACTGCTCCGGATGTCTGTATCCTTTCAAGAGTAAACTTCTCTACTAACTGATCCATTGTAAATAGCTCATCAGATTCCCCTTCTCCCGGATGCCAACCTAGAAGAGCCATAAAGTTAACCAAGGCTTCGGGTAAATATCCCTTTTGCAGATAATCCTCTACAGCAACATCACCCTGTCTCTTACTGAGCTTTGTCTTGTCTGGATTAAGTATAAGAGGACAGTGAACCATCTCAGGGACATCCCAGCCAAATGCTTTATAAAGTATTATATGCTTTGGTACGGACGTGATCCATTCTTCACCGCGTATAATATGAGTTATTCCCATTAGATGATCATCCACGACGTTTGCGAGATGGTACGTAGGAAAACCATCTGATTTAAGAAGTACCTGGTCATCGACCATGTTTGTTTCGATCTTGATCGTTCCTTTAACAATATCATCGAATTTCACCTCTTCATTAAGAGGTACCTTTAGCCTTATAACATATGGTAATTCTTTCTCAAGGTTCGCCTTTACTTCATCCTCTGTTAAATTTCTTCCTCTTCTGTCATACGAAGTCATTCTACCTTCTAGCTTTGCCATCTTACGCATTTCTTCGAGTTCTTCTGAAGTCTCAAAGGCATAGTAAGCATAACCTTTCTCTACTAACTCAAAAGCATACTTTTTATAAATATCAAGCCTCTCCGATTGATAATACGGACCAAAATCACCTCCTTTTACCGGACCTTCATCGTAATCTAAGCCAAGGCTATTCATTGTTTTAATAAGATTTTCAACTGCTCCCTCTACATAACGTGTTTGGTCTGTATCTTCTACTCGAAGTATGAACTTCCCGCCTGTATGACGGGCATACAGAAAATTAAATAAAGCAGTCCTTAAGGATCCTAAATGCAGGTATCCTGTAGGCGACGGTGCAAAACGTACTCTTATATTACTTTTTTCACCCATTAACCTCTTGTATTTTAAAATTTGTTGTATATACTATTTTCCTACACGACTTGCATGTATTTTCTTCCTGAAAGATTGCAAAAGGATCAATTTGAGGTAAAGAATCTCCATTCTCAATTTCTGAGTTAAGATTATCAATTAGCTCCCCAATACACAAACAATGATCCTTTGGTTCAGCTTGTCTATTCAGCAATACATATAAATGACCATCATAATTTAAGACAATAAATTTCTTCCTTGTCTCTAATAATATACTTTTATACTCCTTTACCTTTTCTATTCTTGAATCAATCACAATGATTCGAATTTACTTTACAATTATTACAAATTCACCTTTTAATTTGATCTGGTTCCTTTCTTTTAAAACATCTTTTACTCTTCCTCTGGTTATCTCCTCGAACTTCTTAGTTAATTCTCTGGATATAGAAACTTCCCTGTTTCCCACAAACTTCATCACATCCTCAAGTGTTTTAACCAGCTTATATTTAGATTCAAGAACAACGACCGGCATTTTCACATCTTTTAGCTCCTCAAGAGTACTTTGCCTTCCTTTTTTTTGTGGAAGAAACCCCTGGAAATAAAATCGTCCGTAATCGAAACCGGAATATACCAAGGAGGCTGTTATTGAACTCGCTCCGGGAATACTTCTTACTTCTATACCTTCGTCAATACACCTGGAAACAAGCTGACTGCCAGGATCGGAGATACATGGTGTTCCGGCATCGCTTACAAGAGCAATAGCTTTCCCCTCTTTTAACCTTTCAATGATGTCGTCAAGCTTTCTGCTCTCGACCTGTGAGAAATAACTGATCTGTTTCGTGTCTATTCCATATTCCTTCAAAAGAATTCCGGTTACCCTAGTATCTTCTGAAGCTATCAGATCGACATTTTTAAGAACATATAATGCTCTGAATGAAATATCATCCAGGTTCCCTATCGGTGTAGCGACTACATAGAGGCATCCCATGCCGATATTAAGCGACGGGAATTTCTCATTTATATATCCATCGATATTACCTCTATCCTCAAACATTATTTCTTTCCGGGACCGGTCATATTTTCAGGCTTAAGAACAACGTCGAGTTGTTCCTTTGAAAGTAAACCTTTTTCGAGAACAAGGTTATAAACGGAATTATTTGTTTTTAAAGCTTCTTTTGCAATTGACGATGATGCCTCATAGCCTATTATTGGAACAAGAACCGTACATAATCCAATACTATTCTCAACATAACCCATACAAACATCACGATTTGCAGTAATGCCTTTTATGCATTTCTCGGTAAGTGTATCTGTCGCATTTTTTAATATCGATATTGTATCAAACAGCCTAAACGCTATCACCGGCTCCATGACATTGAGTTCCAGCTGTCCCGCTTCGCACGCCATTGTAATAGTAAGATCGTTTCCTATTACCTGGAATGCTACCTGATTAACCACTTCCGGTATAACAGGGTTTACTTTACCCGGCATGATTGATGATCCGGGCTGCATCGGCGGCAGATTGATTTCATTCAAACCGGCTCTGGGTCCCGATGACAATAATCGCAGGTCATTACATATTTTAGATATCTTTACGGCATATCTTTTAAAAACTCCACTTATATGAATAAAAACTCCTGTATCTTGTGTCGCTTCAACCAGATTCTCCGCTGCGACCAGGGGAAGTTTAGTCTCATTCCTGAGTATCTCTGAAACAACCTCCGAATAAGTATCAGGTGTATTGATCTGTGTACCTATAGCAGTAGCGCCCATATTTATCTCGCTTATCAGCCTCATTACATATGTTATCCTGTCCATATCTTCGCCTATCGTCACGGCGTATGCACCAAATTCCTGCCCTAACGTCATTGGTACAGCGTCCTGGAGCTGTGTCCTTCCCATTTTCAGAACGTCATCGAATTCATTTTCTTTTCCTTTGAGAGCATCTATAAACCTCTGTATAGATTTCAGCAATTCTTCTGTCATAAAGTAGGTTGCTATCCTGATCGAAGTCGGGTAAACATCATTAGTAGATTGCGAAAGGTTTACGTGATTGTTTGGATGTATGTATTCATAGTCACCTTTCTTTCTTCCAGCATATTCAAGCGCAATATTTGCAATGACCTCGTTCGCGTTCATATTTGTCGATGTTCCTGCACCACCCTGCATCATATCAACAATAAATTGATCATGATATTTTCCTGAAATAATATCATCACATGCCTTTACTATTGCGTCACTTCGCTCTTTATCCAGTACACCAAGAATTGTATTTGCCATTGCGGCAGCCTTTTTGGTATATGCAAGAGCAATTATAAATAGCGGGAATTCACTTAATTTCCTTCCGGTGATCTCGAAATTATCCCTGCCGCGAAGGCTTTGGATTCCATAATATGCACTATCGGGAATATTTGCTTCACCAAGAAAATCATGCTCTACTCTGTATGACTCAGTGTTATTATCCAATTATTGAGCTAAATTTTGTTAATTAAATTAAATAACAAATATAATTATATTAATTTAATTAAGAATTATACTAATAATTCCCAGAAATGATAGTAATCGGTAAAAATCCTGTATATGAGATCCTTGTGACGACTCCAAAAGAGCTTAACAAGATAGTTCTCTTAAAGACACTAAAACCCGAGCCAAAACTTAAAAAGATAGTTAAACTGGCAGAGGAGAATGGTATTAATCTAATGATGCTTAACCGTTTTGGGTTCGAGAAATTTTTTAATAGGAACAACAAAAAAGAAGGAATTTCGCAGGGAGTTATCGGATTTATCAAAGACTTCGAATATACCCCGTTAAAAGAAATTATTGACGGTATAAAAGACCATGGGATTATTAATCCGGTAATAGTTTTAATGGATGAAATAACCGACCCTCATAATATGGGTGCGATCATACGTTCTGCCGTATGTCTGGGCGCTGATGGAATCGTAATACCCCGCCACAACTCAGCAGAAGTTAACCATACTGTTTTCAAATCCTCTTCCGGGGCAGTAAATCATATCCAGATAGCAAAGGAAACGAACCTTGCCCATAGTATCGAATACCTGAAGAAGAATGGATACTGGATAGCCGGAACAGATCTCAAGGCTGATAAAACCATCTTCGAAACCGACCTCAAAATGCCGCTTGGGCTGGTTATCGGAAGTGAAGGAACGGGTATGCGAGACCTCATCCGTAAAAATTGTGATCTTTTATTACGCATACCTATGGCAGGCAAACTAGATTCGCTCAATGCTTCCGTATCAGCAGGAGTGTTTCTATATGAAATATTCAGACAGAAAAATATGTGATAAGTCTATGAGCTTTGAAGTTCTTCAGTGTTTTGTTGCCCTGAATATTGACTTAAATAATCATTTACTTTTTTGATAAGCCAGCCATCACGTGTACTTTCTACCCTTGTACTTAGACTTCTTAGAGCATATTCATTATAGCTTATCCTGAGTTTCGTAAGCTCATTAAGACATTTTAAAAAATCATACCTTAACTCTTTAAAATTTGCGGGTATTAATACAGTGTTTCGGAGAAAATGTTTAAAAGAATCGATTTGAGAAAACACTTCCTCAAACAACTCAAGCTCGTACGAACTCTTTAAAGTTATGGTCTTTAGATCCATCTTAAAATAAAGATTCTCTTTGTCTGAATTCAGTAATCCGCTAAAGACGGTCCTTTTTTCATATTCGAGAACCTTTTCGTATTCGTCTTTTTCATAGTACAATACTGCGCAGGAATAGTTATACAAAGTATCTTTTACAGCCGGATTTACTTTTTCTATTCCTATTTCTATAAACTTCTCCATTATATCTGTAGATTCAGTTCTCCTACACAGTATAAGAACATTTCTAAAAGTTATAAGATCTAAATATCCTTTCGGACTAATTGTATATACCTGTTTATCAACAACTTCAAACCAGTGATTAAGATACTCTACATCATAACTTCTTACACCGTTTCGAAAATTCATTTCATACAATAATGAAACCAGTTCATATATTCGGAATTTATCCTTATGGTGAAGAGCATCTTTCCTGTTTTTAAACTCCATCCGTAATTCATCAAATTTGCTCGTATCATTAATGTCTTCGATACTCACAAGAAAAAGAGAATACAACTTTATAATATCAGAACTTTCGTTTTCACGAAAATTATTATATAAGAAATCCAATAGATCTTTATAAACACTAATATCATAATTGGTAACAACATTCGCGCTTTGTAGATACCAAGGTAAAAACGCGTTCATCATATTTAACGAAGAAAATTTCTCTTTGGTTTTTAACTCATTGGCAATATTATATGAATCATCCATGGGAAATTTAGTGCAATAGGAACGAAGTTCATAATAGAATGTTAGATTTTCCAATTTCGAAAACTCATTAAGATTTGATTTTTCGATATGCTTTTTAAATTTTATCAGTTTATTTATAAATATTTCAGTAACATTTCTTTCATGAAGACTCTCTAACATATTTCTGTGAAAACCCGGTGATTCTTCATATTTAAGATAGCTTATGAAATTTTCTGCAAGTTTTGTAAGATCGTGGATTAAATTTTTCATTACCCCGTAGTTATATGGTTTACCGGGGTAGATCTTTTCCCAGATCATTTCTTTTTCAAGTGAATCATCGATAAACTCCGGTCCCTTTTTCCGTATCACATCGAACAACCTTACTACCATAGATTTTTTGTTGTGAAAGGGTGAGATTAAAAAATCCCTGAATTCTTCCATCTCATTCTTGGAAAAAGATCTGAGAATTTTTAAAACAGAACTTTTTTTCATTGGTGTATAAATGAAGGTTTTTAGCTAGGAAGCCTCAAAATTGTTTGAAATTCAACTAAAAATGTTTTTCTCCGGAAGGTTATAAGATGAAATCCGGCTAAAAGTTTCTTTGACCTGTGGAATATTTCTTTCTACTTTTACACAGCTCAAGAAAATGTGAGTAATCATCCAGCTTTTATGAGTGCATTCATAGAAGCTTTAAAGGCATCGCCGGTATGCCGGATGGTTGCTCCATAATTTAATTCTCAACTCAATATAAAATTATATTTAAAATTATGAAATCAATAAAATATACTCTGGTTTTTATATTTTTAATAATATTCAAAGTAACTTTATACTCTCAATCCGATAAAACAGCCGGTTCAGATACATCCCTAATCGAATTGATATCCAACTCTACGGAGGTTGACTTAAGCAGGAAAAACCTTACAGAAATCCCTGATTATATATACACCAATAAAAACTTATACTATCTGAATTTAAGTAATAATTCCATAACCGAAGTTTCCTCTAAAATTGAAAACCTAAATAATCTTAGGGTATTAGACCTTACTGGAAACGATATTTATTATTTACCTGAAGAGCTAAATAAATTAAAATTTTTAAAAGAACTTTATCTCGATTATGATGACTGGCATTGGAATATTTCCCAATTAAAAAAGCTCACCAGAGCCAGGATAATTTTAAAATAAATTTTTTTGTTCTCTTCAATGTTATTTATTGCCCATTTATAACATTGATACTCCGGCGCTTCTTTCTGATGAAAGAAGCGCTTTTGCATAAATTAATTACCCCTTGGTATTTAGGTCTCAGCAGACATATTTCTTTGGAGATATACCGGGGAGAAAAACATAAACGTTTAAGCCAATTTACCTGCTTTTTCTTTTATCCAGTTTTTAAAAATAAATTCCCGTTCCTGCTCCAGATCAATTCTGAAATCCCCCACATCATTTTTATTTCCCGTAATTATATCGATAAGTCTTTTAAGATATTTTAAATAAAGTCTGTAGTTTTCCTTTGAGGAAGAATTCAGTATCCTGCTCCTATTCAGATAGTGTACATAGCTGTCTATTGCAGAATAAATACTCTCATAGTGCCCCATATCAAAAAGTATTTTTATTTGCAGATCCCTTATTGCAAGTTTATAGAATACATCATCTGTTTCAGGATTACTTACTTTTGCCAGGCAATTAAGAGCTTCATCATACTTTTTTGCCCCGTAATACAATTTTGCTTCACACAGTGAAATAATATTATCCTTCATTCCAGGCTCAAGGAATCCTTTGTTACTCTCCAGGAATTCCCACCCCCAGTCGAACTCCTCTGATTCTATAGCCGAATTAACTATGTTATTAAAATAAACATATGGAAACTCCATCCCCTCTCTTGGTAAATAACCCCTTTCGATCATAGTTTTATAAATTGTCAATTTGTACTTCCGAAATAAAATATTCCCTGTTTTAAGAACACAATAATTCAGAAGTGTCACATAAAGATCGAAAACATCTTCCGATTTAAAATACCTGTCACTTTCATTGAGCAATCTAAGGCAATTTGAAAACAATTCCTCCTTCTCCGGGTATTTGAGAAGTTTGTAAATACTATAATATACCTTTACGAGAGGATGTGATTCAAATTCACTTATAAGGGGTTCAATTATTTCTATCCTGTCGGTCTTATCCTTGAATTCCAATACCGAAGCTCGGTTCATTAAAGTAATATATGTCCTAAGTAAGGATAAAATGGAATTAAGTAATAATAAATTTTCTTCTTCTCGTAGATCTTCTTCTGTTAAGCCATAATTTCCTTTCACAGAGTTTTTAAGTAAAGTAAGCTCGTACATTTTATATAAACCTGTTTCATCTTTTACTTCCTGTTCATTAAGTGTTCTATCGGTATCTTTGATACTTTTCCTAAACGATTTTAACTGTCCCTTCCGGTACATCGCCCTGCTCTCGTTTAATAAAACTCCCAAACGATCACCTTTATATAATTCATAACCTAAGAATGTTTTGCTTATTGACAACATGCGTGAAAAAAGCACCCTCAATCTTGCATCATCGAATTCTTCACCTGTAAATACCTCATTAAAAATATCTTCCTTTTCTATATTAAAATCTGGGAAATGTTTATACAATATGTCATATAGCTTAACAAGATTTTTAAGCTTGTTAAAATACTCCGACTTTACAAATTCACCTAATCGGGTTATTTCTGTCCGATTAAATGATTTTAATAGTAATATCAATTCAGTATTATTCATGATACAATTTACATTATATATATTTAATTTTCTTTCTATAATAACGATTTTTGTAGTTTTCATTTTATTACTGTGATACATTTATAATTATAATTCTTTGTAAAACTAGGCTTTTTAGGTTAATTTGGAAGTGGTTATGGGATAATAACCTAAAACTAATTATATGAAAAAGTTAATTATCCTATTTTTAATTATACTTCCTGCGGGATTGGTAGCCCAGGTATGGACTCAAACTGCTCCACTCTCTTCGCCAACCGATTATATCTATTCGATGGCAGATGACGGTAATGGAAATGTTGTCGCCTCCAGTTGGGCTGTTGGGATTTACAAAACAACTAACAACGGTGTAAACTGGAATACTACTTCTTACATGGTTAGTACTCCCCGTGTATATAAACTAATTTGCGCGCCGAATGGTATATTCTATGCTTTAGCCAATTCTACTTCATCAATCAGACTATATCGATCGACCGATTCAGGAGATAACTGGACTGAAGTTTATAACGAGAGCCGTCCGAATAATTTCGCTCTAGGTGGTGACATTGTTTTTATTGACAGCATGAACTACCTTGCAGGCATGTCATTTACTATAGGACCCACTATTGGTGATATTGCAGCCCGGATTGTAAGATCAACCGACGGCGGTGCAACATGGAATATCGTCACGTTGCTTGGTGCCGGCTTTTTAAATGCAATGGTTTTAGCTGATGATGGGCGTATATACGGAGGAACTTCACTTGGAGGCGTGATCGTATCGACAAATAACGGCGTCAACTGGAGCATAACTTCCTTCACTCCCTATGTAGCAGACATGGATAAAAATTCCGAAGGAGTTTTATATATTGGAACCAGCAATGCCTCCGGGAATTCGGTCTGGAAATCTACTGATAATGGTTCGAGCTGGATCCCGTTAGGTGTAGGCGAAAGTACTGTTGAAGATCTTCACATTGATAATGAAGATAATATTTACGTTAGTAATTCGGGTAATTTATATAGGTCTACCAATGGCGGCAATAATTGGTCGCTATTCGAGACAGGAATTCCATCAGGTCAGACAGTTTATTCAATTACAGGCTCCGAAAGTAATTTTGTCTTTGCCGGTACCGGAAGCAGTGGAGTTTACAGAAACGGTACAGCCACTTCGGTTATACAAACTAATTCCATAGCAAGTAAATTCAAATTAGAACAAAACTATCCTAATCCCTTTAATCCGGTTACTAATATAGAGTTTTCAATACCGGAAAGAGGTCATATTACATTAGAAGTATTTGATATATACGGCCGAAGAGTATCTACCCTTGTGAATGGAGATATGAATGTAGGTAACTACAAAACACTATTTAATGCTGAATCTCAGTCCTCCGGTACGTATTTCTATAGATTAGATTTTAACGGCGAGAATAATACATTTACGGAAACAAAAAAGATGATAGTAATTAAATAATTACTTTACTTTGCTTGGTAGAGGTATGTCGTATTTATTCATAAGCTTATACAGGTGACTGCGCTGTATCTGAAGAGCTTCAGCCGTCTGCGTAACATTATAATCGTAATCATTCAGCATTTTCATCAGAAAGAGCTTCTCTGATTCATTTTGAAAATCATTCAATGACATATTCCTGTTGATCAGATCTGTTAATACTTTAGAGTGCTTTGATCCGGGCATCTCAATGTCGTCCGCGTCTATACTGTCCTTGTTAACAGTAAATATCAGTCTCTCGATAAGATTTCGGAGTTCCCTTACATTACCGGGCCAGCGGAATGTCTTCAATAGTGCCACCGCTTGAGTTGTAAACTTCTTAACCGGAATATTATTCGCCGAACATATCCTTTCCGTAAAGTAATCTATTAGTTGCTCTATATCCCCCGTCCTTTCACGTAGCGGAGGCACATCGATGATCAAGACATGAATCCTATGAAAAAGATCTTCCCGAAATCTACCTTCTTCTATTTCTGTAATAAGATCTTTATTAGAGGAAAATATGAACCTTACATCCAGCTCAACTTCCTTCTCAAAACCCGGTCGTGAGAATTTATTCTCCTCTATAACCTTTAGGATTTTTGCCTGCGAATCAAGAGAGAGATGGGTTATCTCGTCAAAGAATACCGTTCCACCGTTCACTTCTTCTAGTTTTCCGGGTGATACTACTTGCCCACCATCCTCGGTCTTACCAAAAAGCTCCCCGTCGATGTTTGATTCGTTAAGTGAAGCACAGCTAATACTGATGAAGGGTTCTTTTGCTCGTGATGAGAGAAGATGTATCTGTTTTGCAACAAGTTTTTTGCCTGTTCCGCTCTCCCCGGTTATAAGAACATTTGAATTAAGGTTAGCAAATTTATTTATAAGCTCTAATACACTTTCGATTTCCGGGCTGTTACCGACTATCTTGTTGGATTCAATTAATTCCTTACGAAGTTCACTTAACTGGTCTCTAGACTTCTTAAAATCTATCGCATTCTTAATAATTATCTTTAGCTCATGAAGATCAGGAAGAGGTTTTTGAAGGAAGTTATAAGCACCCTTTTTAGTTGCTTCAACTGCGGTTTCGATATTTCCATGCCCCGATATCATTATAACCACAAAATCTCTGCTCATCTCCATTAATCTGTCCAGGACTTCCATTCCATCCATTCTGGGCATTTTTATATCTAGAAGTATAAGATCAAACTTCTCATCTTGAACTTTCTTTAAAGCTGAGGCTCCATCCAGGCATCCATCAACAATATAATTCTCATGGCTCAAAATAAGCTTTAGAGTATCAATAATACTCTGCTCATCATCCACAATTAATATTCTGTCTGGTTTTCCTGAAATTTTACTCATACCTGTAATATAATACGACTAAACATTTTTTTGAGGGATGAAATATCGAACTATAATTCGACTATAGTTACACCTGAGTCCCCTTCCCTAATACCGCCGAGGCGAGACGACTTAACAATGGGATTAGATTTTAAAATACGTGTAACCTCATTTCTTAACTTACCGCTTCCCTTTCCATGAATGATATTTACTTCCTTCATTCCTCCGGCATAAGCATCTGAAAGAAATTTTTCTATATAATTCTCTACTTCATCAGTGTACATACCCCTGAGATCTAGCGAAGTCTTGATTCCTTCCATGCTGATATCCCTTTCAGAATACCTGTTCGTTTCTTTTACTTCCTTTCTGCTAACCTTTTCTAAATCGGATAACTTCGCTTTCAATGTCAATCCATTCGCATTTATCTGCACGTTATTCCCTGAAATCTCCAGCACAAAGCCCGTCGTATTTGTATCTTTCAATCTTACACCGTCACCAACCTCGATTTCGCCTTCGATAACCACTTCTTTCTCTGGCTCTTGAATACCCGATATCTCTTCACTTTTTGTTCTAAATTGCTCTTTTACTTCCTTTGGTGAAAAATCTTTGTTCTCCCGGATTTCTTTTATTGTATTCTCAATAAGCTTATTTGCTTCATCGAGAATATGCTTTGCTTCCTGTTTAGATTTTTTAATTATTTCCTTTGTTTCATGTTCTAATTCATCATTCTTCTTTTGGTACACATTAATTAATCCTGTAAGTCTTGCATTTTCTCTGTCGAATTTACTTTTCAATTCATTATACGACTGCTTATTCTCCGCCAGCTCTTTTAAAAGCTCTTCTAGTTTTGTTTCCGAACTGTCGGCAAACTCATTAGCCATTTTTAAAATATCTTTTGGATAATCGAATTTCGAAGCGATCTCAAAAGTAAAGCTCTGTCCCGGCAGACCGGTCACAAAATTAAAGCTTGGTGACAATGTCTTGTGATCGAACTCTAATGATGCATTTTCAATATTAGGAGTATTGTACGCAAAATTCTTTAACTGCCCAATATGAGTTGTAACAATAGAAATAGCATTCCTATCTGAGAAATTCTTTAATATCGCTGCCGATAATGCACTTCCAAGGTTAGGATCAGTCCCACTGCAGATTTCATCAATAAGAATAAGAGATTTATCATCAGCATTATCTATAATATCCTTCAGGGATCGAAGATGTGAACTAAACGTACTCAGGTCATTTTCAATAGATTGCTCATCACCTATATTAATAAATATCTTATCGTACAATCTCATTGTTGTCCTTTCCGCAACGGGTACAAGCATCCCGGATTGAAACATCAACTGAAGCAGTCCAACCGTCTTGAGTGCAACTGTCTTACCTCCTGCATTAGGACCTGTAACGATCAATGTATTAAACTCATCACCCATTTTCAGATCGAGAGGTACTATCTCATTCTTTTTATGGTTTATTAACAACACCGGATGATACGCTTTAAAAAGATACGTTACTTTTTCATTAAAAAAGGGTTTAATGCTCATACTTTCCGATGCATAGCGTGCCTTCGCATTAAGAAAGTCAAGCTCACCCAATATCTCACAATTTATTTCCAGATTATCTAAATTATCCAAAACCTGCTTTGAAAGCTCCCTCAATATCTTTTCTACTTCACGTTTCTCTTTGAATCCAAGCTCAGCAATGTCATTATTTAGATCGATCGTTTCTCCCGGCTCGATGAAAACCGTAGCTCCTGAAGACGATGTACTGTGAATTATACCGGGTACACTCCTTTTGTTTTCAGCTTTGACCGGTATGACCATTCTCCCGTCCCTCTGAGTAACAATATCTTCCTGGGAATATTCCTTCTCGGAATATGATTTGAGTATTTTCGAAAGAGTCTTTCTTAGACTTTCTTCCTTCTGATTTATCTCTTTCCTGATGCGTCTTAATTCCGCTGAAGCCGAATCTTTTACATTACCGGTTTCATCTATAGTAATATCTATATTATGTTCTAGTATTTTATCGGAAAAAAGCGGTTGAGCAAGCTTTGGAAGAAGTCTGAACTTATCCTCATCATCCCTGCTCTTTGATGAAAAATATTGCTTTATCTTTCTCGATACTCTCAAAAACTCCAGTACCCACAAAAATTCCATGGGTGAAACATAATGCCCTTCCACCTTTAGTTTTTTAAGAACTCCCGATATATCCTTCAATCCAGTAAGATCTATACCACCATCAAAATGGATCAGCTCCTTTGCTTCCCAAACTTTATCAAGCTCTCGCTCAAGTTCACTGGCATCAATGTAAAACTCAATATTCTCAAGCTTTTTTTCACCTAAGCCGGACGTAATGTAGTGCCTTACCCTATCGGCAATAATATTGAATTCTAATTTATCTTTTACTAATACCTGATCCATTATTTTACATTCAGAAATTTCAGATCTTCAAACGTTGATTTTGTAAACGGAAGAACTTTTGCTATAAGACTTAATATCTCCGGAGCAACACCGGCAACAAAGGGATAAAAAAGCGAATTGTCTGCATTCTCTGGTGATATAAAATTGAAATATTTCAAAAATAATAATATAACACTTGCTATTAATAATCCTTGAAGGATTCCAAATATTGCGCCTAAAAATCTATCGACAGATGCAGTAAACTTATTAATCCCTGAAATTTTACGTGCAATATACCCGCCTAAAACATAAAAAAATACAATAACTCCCGCAAAAGCCAAACCATTACCTATCTGAGAAGGTATGCTCAGGGAATTAAACACACTCATTATTTGTGGATGAAAGTTGGTGGCTACGAAAAGTCCAATTACGATTGCACTAAAACCAAGTAGGTTTTTTAAAAAACCACTTGAAAGCCCGATTATGACCGGGACAGCAACTATAATTAAGATTAGAATGTCTAGTTTGCTCAATCAGACCCCCTATTGGATAGGCGGGTTAAGCTGAAAGCCTGGATTTAACTATATCCTGTATTACTTTCCCGTCTATCTTGCCTTTGAGTTCTTTCATAGATGCGCCCATTACCTTACCAAAATCCTTTTGATCGACTGCTCCTGTCGCTTTAATAATTTCATCTATTATCTTTTCAGCCTCTTCACGTGACATTTGAGCGGGTAGGAATGCTTCGATAATTTCAAGTTGTGCTTTTTCTTTATCAACCAAGTCGCTTCTGCCTGCGGTTTCGAATTGCTCAATAGCTTCTCTTCTCATCTTCGCCTGCTTAGACAAAAGTTCTATTTCTTCTTCTTCATTAAGCTCCCGGTCCATTCCGGATTTATCCGCTTTTAATATCTCAGCTCTAATAGACCGAAGCGTCTCCGTCCTTACTGAATCCTTAGCGATCATTGCCGCTTTTAGTTCGTCATTTATCTTATCTTTTAGGCTCATTAGTTGATCTCGTATCTAGGTAATTGCATTATGTATGTTGACATCGGATAGTCATTCTTCAGAAGAGCAGATACCCTATCGAAGTTTTCTTTATCCTTTGCAAGCGAATAATTCCTCGCCGCTGAGAATAAATACTCATCGTTTATGGCAATCTCTTCACTGACATTAGCGGCATTCTCATATTCTTTTGCAGCATCTACATAATTTCCCTGAGCTCCCTTAACAGCCGCTATTCCCGCTATTGAAGCCGCTTTTAATATCAGGTCACTGCCCGAATAATCACTGTAATATCTCTCGGCATTACCAAAATCTCTCAGATAATAATAACAGTTTCCAAGTAATACCTTCGCTGATTGTCCGCTTTCTGTCGAACCAAATTCATTCACCATATAAAGTAAACCTTTTGTAAATCCCAAAGAATCTCCGTTTATTGCCTGTTGATAAGCACCGGAATTATAGACCTGCTCGATATTTGCCAGCTCTATCATTGCATTCTCACTTTTTTCCTGTCTTCCCTTGAAATAGATAAAAGCTCCTGCAGCAACTACCACTAATATCGTTAAAACTGTATAGACCCTCTTACGGTTTTCGTTAAAATACTCGAGGGCTTTGTAATATAGCTCAAGAATTTTATCGTCTTGAGTATGTGTTTTCCTTGCCATAATTGATTTTAAAGATGCGTTCCTGAATATAAACCTCTAAAATAAACAATTTTATCTTGCTAAAAAAGTCAAACTTTTGCAAAATTCCTATTAGGTTTCGTGGCATAAATCAGCCTTTCTACTGAAACCACTCCACAAATGTTTGTATTAGCAGATATATATTCAAAAAAGCTATTATATACCCGATCGTATATACAATTACCTTTAACCGTGGTGAGTTCACAAAACCGCCCATTTTGAGCTTATCACTTGTAAAACTGATCAGTGGAAATACAGCAAAGCTTAACTGTATGGATAATATCACCTGGCTTAGTATCAGCAGGCTTCCTGCTCCCCTTTCTCCCATTAGTATAGTTACGATCACTGCAGGTATTATTGCTATCATGCGTGTAATAAGTCTCCTCAGCCAGGGCTTTAGCCTGATATTAAGGAAGCCCTCCATAACTATCTGCCCGGCAAGCGTTCCGGTGAGAGTTGAGTTTTGACCTGATGCAAGTAGAGCCACCGCAAATGCAATACTGGCAAACTTAGCGCCTAGCAAAGGTGTCAAAAGCATATACGCATCCGAAATGTCGGCTACTTCCTGGTAACCGGTATTATGAAATGTCGCGGCAGCAACTATTAGTATCGCCGCGTTTATAAAGAATGCTAAAAATAATGAAGCCGATGAATCGATCGTAGCGAATTTGATCGCCATCTTTTTACCTTCATTAGTCTTTTCATATTTTCTGGTCTGAACTATACTTGAATGCAAATATAAATTATGCGGCATTACCGTTGCCCCTAGAATACCAATCGCAATATAAAGCATGGCAGGGTTTATTGCTATCTGTGGATCGGGAATTAAACCCGTTAGCATCGGACCGATCTCCGGATTTGAAACAATTATTTCATAAACAAAACATCCGAGTATTATAAATATCATTCCTGCTACAATGCTCTCAACATAGCGAAACCCTTTATTTTGAAAATATAATATCACTAGCACATCCGCCGCCGTTAATATTACACCAACTACAAGCGGGATTCCAAAAAGCAAATTCAGTGCGATCGCCGAACCGATAACCTCTGCCAGATCTGTCGCCGCAATTGCAATTTCACATAATACCCATAAAACAAATGACACTGGCTTTGAATAATTATCCCTGCATGCCTGCGCAAGATCCCTGCCTGAAACAACCCCCAGCTTTACAGCCAGGTGCTGGAGCACCATTGCGAATATATTCGAGATAAGTATTACCGTTAGAAGAGTGTAGCCAAATTGCGCGCCGCCAGCTATGTCGGTAGCCCAATTTCCCGGATCCATGTATCCTACAGCTACGAGCATTCCTGGACCGGCAAAGGCAAACATCTTTCGCCAAAAAGATGAACGGCTTCCCGGTACTTTTATCGAGCCGTAAACTTCGGGCAATGAATGCTCTTTTAAAGCATGCTTCCAGCCCTTATTTATATCCTCTTCATTTTTTCCATTACTCTCTGCATTAACGCCCTCCTTCGTTATCAGATCGTCAGTATTAATCTCGCTCATATTTTTTGATCTTTAAACAGTTTGCTAATTTTTCACTTAAAAACTTTCTCTCAGACTTATGCATAACCTGTATCGAATTATCAAAATCGATCTTTTCTAATATTTCAAGTTTATCACCAAGCTTTATTCCGATCTTTGAAAGATACACGAGTACATCCGGGTCTTCATCGGATACACTTGTCAATACAACAACATCACCTTGATCGGCTTCGGATATAGGGATATGTTTTAGCTTTGCAATATTGCCATTTTTATCCGGGATAGGATGTCCGTGTGGGTCGAATTCCGGGTAACCCAGGAATTTCTCGAGCTTGCTGATCAATTCGTCCGATGACGAGTGTTCCAATTTCTCTGCTTCCTCATGAACCTTATCCCAGGGATAATCAAGATATTTTACCAAAAATACTTCCCATAATCTGTGCTTCCTTATAAGATTTAATGCGATTGAATTCCCCTTTGGAGCAAGCTCAAATCCCTTGTATGGAGTATTTTTGATATACCCGCTTTTCGATAATTTCGAAACCATTTCGCTTATTGCTGCAGGAGAAACATGCATTTTTTCCGCAAGAGCTGTTGTGGATACTTTTCCGTCACTCCCTCGCAGTACATAGATATTCTTTAAATAATCTTCTAATGATATATTCATTCTTAAAGTTAATTTAAAATAAAATTAAGCAAGCTTAAATTAATTTTCAAGTATATTTTATATATCATAACATTATTTTTAACATCTTCTCAAACCTCTTATCTTCTTACATTTCTTATCAAAATCATTATTTTTATATTTAAGAATATGAAAAAGGTAAGCTTTATTGAGAAGATTTTCTTTGTCTTATTGGTGATTTCAACCCTGATTCTCACGCTGGTTGCCATAACGATTATTTTAAACTGAGAGCATGCTGTGTTCATACATTCAAAAGGCCGGTCTTATTTATGCTTATGGAAATGATAGATTGGATTTTTTTAATCGTATGTCTTCAAATGATCTCACGCGTTTCCCGGTTAATACTTTTGGAAAGACAGTATTCACCACTGACAAAGGGCGTATAGTAGATTTTGTAACGATCTTTAACTTAGAAAAAGAAGCAATACTTTTAACCTCCCCTGAATTAACTAACAAACTCGTCGAGCATTTGAAAAAGTATATCATTATGGATGACGTAACACTCGAGAGTTCTCACTTTGAGTTTTACAGGGCAATAATCTGGGGTGAGGAAGTGATCGAAAAGGTAAACAGACTCACCGGTTTTGAGATAAAAGAAGATAGTTCTATTATTAATCCGGAAAAAGATCTGTATGCTTATTACGATAGTTCTAAAACCGGCTCTGTTAATTTCGTTTGCTCAAAAGAAAGAGCAGAAACATTATTATCATCTATAACTGATATTGAACGGTTGTCGGATGAAGAGTTTAATATATTCAGGATTGAACACGGTATCGCGCAAGCCGATAATGAGATCAATGAGGATATTAATCCTATGGAGTGTGGACTTAATGATTATATTTCATATAATAAAGGATGCTACATAGGACAGGAAGTTATCGCTCGTATCGATTCAAGAGACAAAATACCAAAACAAATGGTAAAAGTTTCTTCAACAAATGGTTTGGGAAGTAACGACAAGATATTCGCAGACGACGAAAAGGAAGTGGGATTTATAAGCAGTACAGCAAAAGTTGGCGATGGTATAATCGGACTCGGATTTATCAGAAGCGTCAGCCTGGATTACAACAAGAGTTATTCCGTGAAACATGGTGATAAATTATCTGAGATTAAAATTTCAAAAATTATATAATAATTAAATCAAACGTAATGTTCGATAAAATCAAAGAAATTCTGGGCAAAGACAATGAGAGTCTTCTCGCCCATGAATGCACTACGATACCGAAAGAAATGCTTCACCTACCCGGTGGTGACTTCATTGATAGAGTTTGGGTTGGGTCTGATAGGACACCAAATGTACTAAGAAATCTACAAACCATTTACGATCATGGCAGGCTCGCCGGAACAGGTTATCTTTCTATTCTTCCCGTCGATCAGGGAATAGAACATTCAGCCGGTGCGTCATTTGCTCCAAATCCGATATACTTTGATCCGGAAAACATAGTAAAACTTGCGATCGAAGGCGGGTGTAATGCTGTTGCATCAACACTTGGAGTTCTGGGGTCGGTAGCCAGAAAATACGCTTATAAGATTCCTTTCATAGTTAAGGTTAACCATAATGAATTCCTTACTTATCCCAATAAATATGACCAGATAATGTTTGCTAACGTACAGCAGGCATTTGATATGGGCGCAGTCGCTATCGGAGCAACTATTTACTTTGGTTCCGAAGAATCATCACGGCAGATACAGGAGGTTTCCCAGGCATTTGCTTATGCGCATGAACTCGGACTGGCAACTATACTCTGGTGCTACCTGAGAAACTCTGCCTTTAAAGCTGATAAAGATTACCATGTTTCTGCTGACCTTACTGGACAGGCAAATCACCTTGGGGTTACGATCGAAGCTGATATTATCAAACAAAAGCTTCCCGAAAACAACGGCGGATACAACGCGCTGAAATTCGGTAAAACAAGCAAACTTGTGTATGAAAAACTTACTACAGATAACCCCATAGACTTAACACGCTACCAGGTAGCTAATTGCTATATGGGTAGAGCCGGGCTTATCAATTCAGGCGGTGCATCGACCGGAAAAAGTGATTCCGATCTTCAGCAGGCAGTTACGACAGCTGTGATCAATAAAAGAGCTGGGGGCATGGGTCTTATCTCAGGGCGCAAAGCTTTCCAGAAACCAATGGAAGATGGTATAAGCCTGCTAAATGCAATACAAGATGTTTACCTTACTAAAGAAGTCACAATAGCATAAACTAACAATAAGAATGAACAAAGCAAAAAAAGTAGTGCTTCAGAAGCACAGAAAAACGAAGGACGCGGCAAAGAGAAAGAAAAAGGAAATGCTTAAAAATAAAAAAAGCGCTCCTGCCTCGCCAAAGAAAGATTAATTAGTAAAATCTAGATATTACCTATCGGGGCGGATATTTGTGTCCGTCCCGTTTGCATATAACTAAACCGACATTCGCAGCTAAATGAGAAAATTCCTTTTAATTATGTTCTTAACATTTTCGGCTGCATTTACGCCGATAGCTGCAAGATATGCCGTACAGCAGGTTACTCCTTTTTTTCTTGCTTACAGTAGGTTTGGTGTAGCAACACTATTACTGCTGATAGTTTTCTTCATTAAGAAAAAGAATTTCAAAATCGATAAGAAGGATTGGAAATTGTTTTTACTGCTTGGAGCGCTGGTGATTCCTATAAATCAATTTTTCTTTCTCTACGGAATTAAGCTATCGTCGGCTTCCCATTCCGGAGTCTTTTATGCATGTACACCGCTTTTTGTGTTCACAACATCCATCTTAATAAAATCTGATAAATTCTCTGCAAAAAAACTTTTTGCAATCTCACTTACGATTATAGGAATACTTGTCATATTCTGGGAAAATATATTTGTTACCGGAAAGAATACTTCCCTGCTTGGAGACGTATTACTTTTCTTTGCTGTGTACAGCTGGTCACTGTACCTCGTATTCAGTAAAAGCATGGTAGAGAAATATGGAACACTTAAGACCTCCACCATGGCATTCATCATTGGAATGATAATGTTTACGCCCATCTTTCTCTTCGATGCGCATAATGCATCTTTAGATAAGGTAAACGCGCTTGGTATGCTTGCATTCTTTCACCTGTCAGTTATAGTTGCATTCGGAGGTTACTTTATGTACACATATTCGACGAAAATAATCAACACAAGTACATTAACAACGCTTACCAATACCTCCCCTATCATCACGATCATATTTTCGTGGTTGTTATTAGGTGAGGAATTGTCGTCATACTTTATTGCCGGGGCTGTTATTACACTTATTGGTGTTTTTATTGCCCAGAGAACAACAAACAAAATGGAAAAGGCTGCTCTAGTTGGAACAAAGCCAGGAATATAGAAAAGAATATATCGACCGCAGAAAGATCTCCGTTGCGGTATCATCTTTATGGGCGGCAATATTCATCACCCTGATAAAGATCGTTGCCGCGTATTTCAGCGGAAGCCTTGCTGTGCTCTCAGAAGTATTTCACTCGGCTATAGATATCGTTGCCTGCATAATGACGATTATTTTCATCAAGTTTTCCTCAAAACCACCGGACAGAGACCACCACTACGGTCACGAAAAAGGTGAAAGCTTCTCTGCACTGTTCCAGGTTATTATATTATTTGCTACAAGCTCATATATCATTTACGAAGCGATACATCGTCTTTTCCTGGGTAAACAGGTTGATCTTAATATCGGGCTTTGGACTGTTGGCATCCTGCTTTTAACAATAGTAATTGACTTCTCCCGCAGCCGTGCATTAAAAAAAGTCGCAAAGGAAACGGGTTCACAAGCCCTTGAGGCCGACGCCTTACACTTTTCATCCGACATCCTTACTTCGTCAATCGTAATTATATCCCTCCTTCTTGGATATTTTGGCATTAGCTATGAAGCTGACTCGTTGGGTGCTATACTCGTTTCATTTGTTATTCTGTTTATGGGTTATAAACTCGCCCGTAAATCATTCAACTCATTAATGGATAAAGTCCCTGAAGGGCTTTCGGATAAGATTTTGAAGGAAACAAGAGGAGTCAAAGGGGTCGAAGAAGTCTGCTCATATAGGATACGCAGTACCGGCACACACATATTTATTGATATGACTATATCCGTGAGCAGGATAATCCCCTTCTCGCGTGTACATGAGATCACCGATGCTGTCGAAAAAAGGATCAGTGACATTTCCCCCAATACGGATATAATCATACATGCTGAACCCATAGAAACCGAGAACGAGACAATAAACGATAAAATAAAAATGATTGTGAGCGAGTTCGGTTTTCGCTCTCATGACATTTTTTCACATAAGATAAACGACGAGATATTTACAGAGCTACATGTCGAGATCGAATCAACGAATGATATGGTAATTGCGCATGATATGGTTACTGAACTTGAAGAGAAAATAAAAGAGAAAATAAGTATTATCTCTAACGTTAGAATACATATTGATGAACCCGGTGACGTGGTTTTCGACACCGAAGATATTACGCACAGGTCCGGAGTAATAATTCAAGAAGTTAATAATATACTTGAAGATGTCAAAGAAGTTAATGAATATTACGATATAAAAGTTGTCAGTGCATCCGGTAAAATAAGGGTATCATTAACTTGTAAATTCGATCCCGCTATGAGTTTCGATGAGGTACACGACCTTGTTACTTTACTCGAAAGCAGGATATACCTGAATTTAAAAGACCAGTTCCCAAAGATATCTAATGTAATTATTCACGCAGAACCGGGCATATAAACTAAATCAATCTAATGTCAAAATATATTAATGCAGGCTTGATAGGTGTAGGACACTTAGGAAAAACCCACCTGAAGATCCTTAAAGAAATATCACAAGAGAACGAAAATATTAATCTCATTGGTATTTTTGATACTGATACTGCTAACCTGCAGAATATTTCCGCTGAAGAAAAGGTAAGAGCATTCAATTCGCTCGATGAAGCCCTTGATTCGATAAACACAGCGATAGTTGTTACACCGACATCAACTCACTTCGACATTGCACAAAAAACTCTATCGAAAGACATTAATACATTCATCGAAAAGCCTGTTACATCAACAGCAGAGGAAGCTTCACAACTGATCGATCTCACTAAAAACAAAAATGTTAAAGTTCAGATCGGGCACATCGAAAGATTTAATCCCGCTATCCTTGCGCTTGATGAATACCATCTTGCTCCGATTTTCATCGAATCACACCGTCTGGCACAGTTCAATCCCCGCGGTACTGACGTGTCGGTAATCCAGGACTTGATGATACACGATATAGATATTATCCTTAACCTTGTAAAATCACCCGTATCAAAAATAGACGCGAATGGCGTTTCCATTATTACCGGCAAGATAGACATCGCAAACGCCCGCATAAAGTTCGAAAACGGATCCGTAGCCAACGTTACTGCATCCCGAATTTCACAATATAAAATGAGAAAGATGCGTATCTTTCAGAAAAGCGCGTATATTTCTATCGACTTTTTGCAGAATTTATCGGAAGTGTTTAAATTAACCTCCGGTGATGACGCAAATAATTCCGGTAACTCATTTGGGCTCGGAGGTATTGAACTTGGGAATGGTGAGAAGATACTTTACGAAAGACCCCACATTGCTGATATTAATCCGCTAAAGTTCGAGCTTATGAACTTCTTTGACTCGATTATACAAAATAAGGAACCGGTCGTTACGCTTGAAGATGGTAAACAGGCAATTGAAGTAGCTTCCGATATTATTACAGAAGTTGAGAACTCACTTAAAGAATTAAAATAAATGCATCATGTATAGGATAGCACATATAACGGACATACATATTAAATATGATAACCCTGCGCCAAATGTGACTAAATTCCGCGCTCTGCTCATGGACGCCATTTCTTCTGGCTGTGACCATATTGTTCTTACGGGTGATATTGCTGATTATGCTGATGAGAGAGACTATGCAATAATCCGAGGAGTTCTTGATGAATTTGATTTACTGAATTCCTCCCGGCTGAGTGTTATCCCCGGCAATCATGATATATATGGTGGTCCTTCCCCCGAACTACCCTTTTTCATGTACCCTACCCGGTGCAAAGAGCTAGATTACGGCAGTATGCTAAACCAATTTTACAACTCCTTCATTGAAACGTTTGAAAATATTGTAACTAGTAAAACTTCTTTCCTGCCGTATATCAAGTTACTCAACAATGATGTAGCTGTCATCGCGATTAATTCCATTGCAGAGTACTCACGTGACATGAATCCTCTCGGAACAAACGGACTTGTTTCTGGAAAGCAGCTCAAAGAGATCGATGAACTGGCGGAAATCGCAGGCATAAAGAACAAAGTAAAGATAGTGCTAATCCATCACCATTTTAATAAACCTGGCGAGAATAAGAACCATCCTGAGCACACACTTTGGCTTAAGACCGAGCAATGGAAAATGAGGATCCATGATAAGGGAAGTATATTCGATTTCTTTAAAAAGCATAAGGTAAACATGGTGCTTCACGGACATACTCACATTACTGACACCTACGCCCGAAAAGGAACTTTCTTTGTAAATTCATCAGGCTGTTCCATACCATTCACAACAACAGGTATAAGGGAATACCACATTATTGAGATTGGAGGTGAGGACAAAGCTCCATTCCGTTTAATTAAGAGAGAAGTAAACTAGAATTGCTGATAAAAGATGAAATATTACTTGATATAGGAAAAATAGCCGATGCAACCAAACTTAGAGCATATGTCGTAGGCGGTTATGTCCGCGATATGATCCTTGATAAACCTACCGTCGATATCGATGTAATGGTGATCGGTGACGGTGTCGAATTTGCCGGCAAGGTTGCCGCAGAATTAAATGATGAACTCAGCGCTGTTTACAAAAAATTCGGTACCGCCCTCCTGGAGCATAACGAATACAAGATAGAGTTCGCTTCTGCCCGAAAAGAAAGCTATAACAGGGATTCACGAAAACCCGACGTAGAATTCTCCGGCTTAGAAGATGATCTGGCGCGCCGTGATTTTACCATCAATGCCCTTGCTGTTTCGTTAAACTCGAACACACTTGATCAACTTACAGATATTTTTGGCGGCGTAGATGACATTGAGAACAAGATCATCCGCACTCCCCTCGCCCCCGAGAAGACTTTCGATGACGACCCGCTCCGTATAATGCGTGCTATAAGATTTGCATCTGTGCTCGACTTCTCTATCGAAACCGGTACATACGACGCGATAGTAAAAATGAAAGACCGCCTCAAAGAAGACTCAGTCGTATCACAGGAGCGGATAACCGATGAATTCCTTAAAATACTTATGAGTCCTAAACCATCTATTGGTCTGGATCTCCTTTTTAAAACCGGTGTAATGGAAATCATCTTTCCCGAAATGTCGAATCTTGCCGGAGTGGACCAGCGCAAGGATTATCATCACAAAGATGTCTTCTACCATACTCTACAGGTAGTTGATAATATCTCTCAAAAAACCGATAATGTATGGCTTCGTTTCGCCGCTCTTGTTCATGACATCGCTAAGCCTCCTACAAAAAAGTTCGTTGAAGGAACAGGGTGGACGTTCCACGGACATGAAGAACTCGGTGCTCGTATGATGAAAAAGATATTCAAAAAACTTCGCTTGCCGATGAGTAAACTCCCCTATGTAGAGAAACTCGTCCGTATGCACCTGCGTCCTATCCCGCTAGCAAAAGATGAAGTAACTGACTCCGCAATTAGGCGCCTCGCTGCTGACGCCGGGGAGGAACTAGAGGACCTTCTCACCCTTTGCCGCGCAGACATCACCTCAAAGGATACATCAAAGATATCCCGCTTCATGAGTAATTATGACATCGTCGAACAAAAGATCAGGGATGTACAGGAGAAAGACCAGCTCCGTAACTTCCAATCCCCCGTTCGTGGTGAAGAAATTATGGAAATTTGTAATCTCGAACCCTCACGTAAAGTTGGTGTAATTAAAAAACGTATTGAAGAAGCAATTCTCGACGGTGAAATTCCGAACGAATATGAGGCCGCTAAAGAATATCTTTACAAGATTAAAGATGAAATCCTGAAGTAACCCTCTAAACAATATAATTACACTAACATAATCCAACACAATTGAAAAATTTATCTAATTAAGGTAAATTTAGTAACAAATCTTTTTTTGTAAACCAACCGGGCAGAAATGAAAACTTTCAATACAAAGTTTGCAGGCATTATTTTATCTATTTTTGTGATACTGTTGTTAGTCAATCCTTTGCATTCACAGGATTGGGTGCAAATGATGGACAAAAACAACGCTAATATCTACGAAATCAAAAAGAGCTTCGATCAATGGTGGGGAAACAGAAAAGTTGAAAGAGGCACAGGCTGGAAACAATTCCAGAGGTGGTATGCCTACTGGGAACCCATCTGTTACCCATCGGGTGACCTGCCTAGCCCAAAGCTTCTTTACGACGCGGTATTACAGCATAAACAGAACGTAAGGGACGATATTGACCTTGGAAGCAACTGGATTTCACTTGGACCTACATCATGGACTACGACAAGCTATAACCCGGGTATCGGTAGAGTAAATTGCATAGCGGTCGATCCTGTAACACCCAGCATAATATATATCGGTAGTCCGTCCGGCGGTATGTGGAAATCCACTAATAGCGGGGCTAATTGGTACACCATGACCGACGACCTTGCAACACTTGGCGTATCATCCGTTGCAATAGACCCAACAAGTACAAGTACCATCTACATTGGGACCGGCGACGGCGACGCAAGTCAGACATATAGCATTGGCATACTTAAATCGACCGATGGTGGTAACTCCTTTTCCCCAACCGGGCTTGTCTGGTCCATAACGGATTTCCGAAGAGTTAGTAAGATTCTCATTAATCCAACAACAACCAGCACACTTGTAGCCGCGACCAGCAACGGCATTTACAGAACCACAAACTCCGGCGTAAACTGGACACAGGTAGAAACAGGTGCATGGTATGATATCGAATTTAAACCGGGTGATCCCTCGATAGTATATGCCGCCAAGAACAGGACATCGGACGCACGGTTTTATAGATCGACCGATGGCGGAGCTAGCTTCACTGAAGTCACAACAGGACTCCCCTCCCCATCATCTACATGTAGATACGCTATAGGTGTATCCCCCGCTGATGGCTCTTATGTTTATCTGCTTGCGGGAAAATCTTCTGATTACAGCTTTAATGGTATCTACCGCTCTACAAATAGCGGTACGTCATTCAGCACAATGTCAACTACGCCGAATATACTGGGATATGCAATGGATGGCTCAACCGGAGGCGGTCAGGCATGGTATGACCTGGTTATTGCCGTCGACCCTTCGGATGCAAATATCATTTATCCCGGAGGAATTAATATATGGAAAAGCACAAACGGTGGTGCGTCACTTACTATCAGCTCCCACTGGATATATCCACCCACTACGGCAGGTTATACACACGCTGATATACATTATCTCGACTTTTACGGATCGACTTTATACAGTGGTAGTGATGGTGGCATTTACAATACAACAAACGGAGGCTCACTGTGGGTTAATAGATCATTCGGATTACAAATAACTCAGTTCTACAAAATTGCCGGCACGCCTTCCGGCCCTTACCTTATGTATGGAGGTACGCAGGATAACGGCAGCAATAGATTCAGGATAGGTCAATATACACATGTTTACGGCGCAGATGGAGGTGAAGCAGCTATCAATTATTCTGATACAAGCACAGTATTTGTAGAATATCAAAACGGCGGCATTCTTCGCTCTACAAATAGCGGACTTAATTTCGTCGATGCTGTAGGAGGGATAACCGAAACGGGTGCCTTCGTAACCCCTTATGAGATGTCGCCGACAACGCCTACTACCCTCTATGCAGGATTCGATAACGTCTGGAAAACAACTAATAGCGGTACAAACTGGTCTAAGATATCCACGTTTGCCGCAGGCTCAAAGATATTTGCGCTTTCTATATCCGAATCCAGCCCCTCTACGATTTACGCCGGCAAAGGATCGACCCTCTACAAAACAACCAATGACGGTGCTAGCTGGACTAATATTTCATCGGGGCTTCCGTCCCTCTCGATAACTTATATAGATATTTCAAATACTGACCCAAACAAAGCATGGATTACATTCTCAGGTTATACTGCCGGTGAAAAAGTTTATATGACCACCAATGGTGGAACTAATTGGACAAACTACTCCGGTTCGCTTCCAAATGCTCCGGCAAATTGCATCGTTTATAGAAATTCTTCTTCGGATGGCGTTTATGTTGGTACCGATGTCGGCGTTTATTACAGAAATAGCACTCATGCAGACTGGCTTGCATTCTCTACCGGACTGCCTAATGTCGGCGTAAGGGAGCTTGAGATACACTATGGCGTGCAGAAACTCCGTGCAGGTACATTCGGCAGAGGTCTCTGGGAATCACAGCTCGACTCTACCGTTGGCATTGACCCTATTAATACAAATATTCCGGAAAGGTTCAAACTTTACCAAAATTACCCTAATCCTTTCAACCCAACCACAACAATACGATATGATATAGTAAATAAAGCAAGAGTTAAGCTTGCGGTCTATGATGTTTCCGGAAAATTAATACGCACCCTTGTAAACGAAGTCCAGGCTACAGGTGAAAGACTGATCGTTTGGGATGGCAAAGATGATAATGGTCAGCCTGTCAGTTCCGGTATTTACATATACGAACTCACTGCCGGTGATCTGAAAGAATCCAAAAAGATGGCGCTTATAAAATAAGCGGTTCTATACTTTTAAAATCTAAAAGGGAGGCTATTGCCTCCCTTTTTGTTTTATTGTTTTTTATTTTTAAAACAAAATTTTTATTTTTCCGAAATTCTACCATAATCTTAATAGTTAAAAATGAAAACCACACTATCGCTATCTTTTCTTTTAATTCTTATTTTATGTTTTAATTTTCCTTCTCTTTCATTCGAGAAAAATGATTCGACTGAAACAAATGGAAGCATCTTAAAAACAAAACCAATCGCGTTTCAATTAGCGATCGGTTCGTTACTGCATGTTACAAATTTTGACAACCTGCACATCTCCGTAAAAAAACAGTTTACAAATAGCTTTGGACTGCGCCTTGGATTAGGCATTAACTTATCACAGGAAGACCTTGGAGGAAATGACCTTACATTCAGTCAAAACGATTTATCGGTAAATGATTATGCTAATTATGTTACTACCGTAGTGGATATGATTTATTATGTTAGACCTAACGATATCGTAAAGGCATTTATTGGTTTAGGACCATATTTTAGTTACTCGGAATCATCGACAAAAAGGACAAGGAACAATTCTAACTATCAAAATAATTACTACGATTATAGTAGAAGTATATCACTGGGAGCTAATGCCCTGCTTGGTATCGAATGGTTTGCGACTTCCAATTTCAGTTTTTTCGCGGAATATAATTTCGCTTATACTTATTCATGGCAAAAATATATCCATCAATATACTGATTCTGGCTACAGTGAAAGTTATGACCTCGATGGAAACGAAACCCAATTCAAGGGTAAGGAATTAAAATTTGGTATTACCGTATACCTGTAACCTATTTATATGTCTTCGAATTTTTTGTTTTGTGAATTGCTCTCTCGTGTGATTAGCTTTTGAATCACAAATGCGAGAAAGAGAAGGAATGCAAGCGCCACTATCGGCACTACTATCGCTAGAATTGATATAAATGTTGAAAAGAAAAGCTCTCCGGTTGCAACGATCTGGTTACCCAATCCGCCTGTAAAGAACGACGATAAGGCGCGCGCCTTTACAGTCAGGACCTCGACCGTGAATGCTGATCCGCCGCCAAGGATTATTGCTATTGTCCATGAGATTAACGGGTCCACATCGATTATAACAGCTCCGGTTGCGGCTGCGCCTGCTACTATGGATAATGGAGTGGATATGGTATCGAGCATATTATCCATCCACGGCACATAGTAACCTATTATCTCGATTATTGTTGCTGATGCAAAGGCGATCAAGGCTGGAAGAGTAGAGATCCACAAAAAGGAATTCGAAAGTTCTACATAACCCGCATTGGCTGCTATGCTAAGTATCAGCATCGGGACAAATATTCTGAATCCCACAGCCGCGCTAAGACAAACCCCCAATATTATTCCTAATGCAATATCCATTAATAAGTTAAAATCTCACTCAAAATAAAAATGGAAAACCAATAATAAAATCTAAAACTTATGATATTTTATTTGAAGTATTTTTGATCTTTCGGTTAGCCTGCAATATGAGTACTACCCCGGCTATTATGAATGGAATGCTCAATACACTGCCCATGTCTATCGCAGAGTTCATCAGCAATTCCGATTGATGCTCCTTAACAAGCTCGATGACAAAACGGAATGAAAATACTATCACAAAGAACATCCCGAGTATAATTCCGTGAAAGTCTTTATTTTTTGACTTATTGTAATAATTATACAAAATGAAAAATGTAAACAGGTAAAATATCGCTTCGTATAACTGTGCCGGGTGGCGTGGAACATTATCCACACGAGCAAATACGAACGCCCACGGCAGATCTGTTGCTGTACCCAGTATTTCCGAATTCATGAGATTTCCAAGCCGTATCAGTGTACCTGCAAGACACGTTACGATAACTATCCTGTCGAATATCCACGTTACCGTCGTAGAAATGTCCTTTTTCCTCGAATACAGCCATATAGCCAGTACGATTCCTATCGCTGCACCGTGGCTTGCCAGACCTCCTTCCCAGAATTTCACTATCTCCAGTGGATGCGATAGATAATAGCTCGTACCATAAAACAAGCAATGCCCAAGCCTCGCTCCAATTATAGTACCCGCTACAATATAAACTGAGAGTATATCCAGCTCTGAAACAGGCTTGCCTTCCTCACGGTAAAACTTCTTCATGACAAGGTAAGCAAACAGCAGTCCCAGCGCGAAAAGCACGCCATACCACCTTGGCGCAAAGCCTCCCGTGTGAAATATCTCCGGACTTACGTCCCAGTGTATTTGAGCTATTAAAGCTAAGATAAGCGCGAAAATATAATTATCTGACCGTAATAAAATACAATAAATCTAAACCAATTTCAGTTGCGATAAATAGTATTTTCGAAAAGATTATGCTTCAGCCGTATGTGGTTCGATTATTTCGGAGATCTCGGTTATCTTATTAGCCGGGAATCCTCCCTGGCTCGCATGCTCTTTTACGAGATCTTCATTGGCGGCAAGATATATACAGTAAATTTTATCTCCTGCGACGTAACTGTGAAGCCACTGGATATCCTTCATATTGTCCAGTACTCCGCATGATTTTTGCGAAATGGCGACTAACTCCCCTTTGGTGAGACTTCCTGCTCCGGGAATCTCTCTTTCGATGATGTACTTTGGCATTTTGTGTGCGGTTAGGTTGAAAAGCCAATATACTGAGAAATTTGCACAAAAAATACATCCCGGAAAGGATTATAATTCCTGTCTCGAATATGAGACCCACACCGGCAATTCATGATCTACCTGCCCTAGAAGCATATTCAGCTGTCCCGTATGATGCTGGACATGACGCATATTGTAAAGAGTTAATTCGTACATCGTGTCGGACTTACGGTCGTTACGCCATTCCCTCTCCAGAAGCGATGGATCCGAAATGAACCCTTTTATGAGATTTCTTAGCTTATTCCGGCAGAGCTCCGTATAATCGATTAACTGCTCCTTGGTATAAACACTGTCCGGCAATAACCCCTCCGGGTCGAACTCCGACATATTGTAAGGCTCCGGCGGTCTGAAATCCTGTGGTTCCTTGTCCAGGTAATAGTCGGTCCAGAATAATGTGTGGTAAGCCCAGTACCAGAACCTGTACGCGCCTTCTTCCGTATTATCCCAGAGTTCTTCCGGGCATTTCTCCAGCGCGTTCTGGAACATATCCAGCGCCGCCCCGAACTGGTCCCAAAGTGAAATTATTTGTGCTTCCGTCATTCAGTCGTAATTTTAATTTTTAATCTTAAACTTTTAATTTACTACGGAATCCGCGCGAACCGTAATACGACTCAGCGCCATTGTGATATGTGAAGACGGTATCGAACCGCCTGTCGCAGAATATCGCCCCGCCGAGTTTCCTTATCTTATCCGGCGTCTTCACCCAGCTCGAAGTTTTGAGGTCGAACTCTTCCTGCTTCTGCATTTCGCGGTACTCGTCTTCCGTCAGCATCTCGACGCCCATCTCCTTTGCCATTCCCATTGCGTTATCCTTCGGCTTATGCTCCTTCCTCGACTCCCATGCTTCCCTGTCGTAGCAGAGACTTCTCCTTCCCTTAGGTGACTCCGCAGAGCAGTCGTAAAAGA